>DXFK01000008.1 GCA_019114495.1 Candidatus Blautia stercoravium | reverse complement strand
TATATGGAGATGGATCTATAACCCTAACATTGGTTTTATTAATCAGTTTTTTCAGCTGATCGGTATTGATTATTCTCAGCAATGGATCTCAGATCCGAATGTAAGTCTGTATGCTGTGTTTGCGGCAGGTCTATGGCAGGGGATCGGACAGCCGATGATTCTTTTCCTGGCAGGATTGCAGGCTATTTCTCCAGATGTACTGGAGGCGGCAACGATAGATGGAGCAAACGGTGTGAAGAAGTTTTTCCTGATTACGATACCGCTTTTGAAAGATACTTTCGTTATCGTAATTGCGACACTGATTGTTGCGGCTATGAAGGTTTACGATATTATCCAAGGTCTTACCGGCGGCGGACCAAACGATGCAACACAAATGCTGGCCACTTACATGTATTCTCAGGTATTCCAATATAACAATGTAGGATACGGTACAGCAGTTGCCTGTATTATGGTTATCTTGATGATGATTGTTATTATTCCATATGTGTCCTTTACAGCAAAAGAAGATTAGAAAGGAGTAAGAAACATGAATGGGAAATCGAAAAAAATCATAAAAAAAGTAGCTCTGTACGTCATTCTTATCCTCCTAGCTCTGGTCTGGATCGTGCCGATGTTTACTTTGGTAGCTACGGCGGTTAAGAGTCAGTCGGATTTCTATAGCGGAATTGGCTTGTTTGAGTTACCAAAGAATATTGCCTGGGAAAACTTTGTAAATGCAATTACTCAGGGGCGGATGCTTACCTATATGAAAAATGATCTGATTATTTCCTGTCTGAAGGTTCCTCTCGGTATTTTTGTGGAGGCACTGGCAGCCTTTGCTCTTACCAGACTGCAGGTAAGACACAGGACGGGGCTGTTTATCTTCTTCCTAATTGGTATGATGCTGCCTATGCAGACTGCTCTGGTACCTATCAATGTAATCTATAGCAAGCTAGATCTTTTAAATACATATTTCGGTCTGTTCTATGTATACATCGGTTTCGGTATCTCTTTTGGTATCCTGATTCTCAGAGGATTTTTCAATGGTATACCAAAGGATATTGATGAGGCGGCTTATATTGACGGTTGTAATAAATGGCAGCTGTTTTACAAAATTATTCTTCCGGTAGCAAAGCCCGCTATCGCTACCCTGATCATCACAGACTTCCTTTCTACATGGAATGAGTATCTGCTGGCCAGTGTTATCATTAACGATAATACAATGAAGACAGTGCCTGTAGGTATCATGACTTTTGTAGGAGAACACGGGACGGATTATGGTTATCTCTGTGCAGGAGTGCTGATCTCTGTAATCCCTGTTCTAATCGTATACCTGGTTTTCCAGCGGCACTTTGTAGAAGGTATGGCTGGAGCTGTTAAGAGCTGATAAATATAAGGAGAAACAATATATGAGCATAATGAAATATAATAAACAAGTTGAAAAATGGGACCTGCTGGAAGTAGAAGTACAAGGAAAAACAGAAGGGAATCCTTTTACTGATTATACTATTCAGGGTGTTTTTACAGGAAAAAATGAGAAGGTTACAACTGATGGATTCTATGATGGAAACGGAATTTATAAAGTACGCTTTATGCCATCTTTTGAAGGTGTGTATGAGTTTCAGATCACAGGAAGTTTTTCTGAGAAAATCCTGGAGGGGAATTTTCAGGTGACGGCTCCCGGACAGAAAAATCACGGCCCTGTACGGGTGGCAAATACATGGCACTTTGCCTATGAGGACGGCACATCATATTATTCCATAGGAACGACCTGCTATGTTTGGGAACTTCAGTCTGATGAGTTAGTGGCTCAGACACTAGAGACGTTAAAAAACAGTGCTTTCAACAAAATCCGATTCTGTGTTTTTCCAAAGCATTATGATTACAACCTTGGCGAACCCAGGTCTTATCCCTATGAAGGAGTTCCCATGGATTCCAGTGTTCTGACTAAGGAAAATTTCCTGGAATATACCGGAAAGACAGAAGGAAATCACTGGGATTTTACAAGATTTAATCCAGAACATTTCCGGCATATTGAAACATGTATTCTTGCTCTGAGAGATATGGGGATTGAGGCAGACATTATTGTCATGCATCCTTATGACCGCTGGGGATTTTCCCAGATGACAAAAGAACAGGATGCCCTTTACTGGAAGTATGTAATCGCCAGATTTGCAGCGTATAGAAATGTATGGTGGTCTCTGGCAAATGAATATGATCTTTTTGAACATAAAACTATAGAGGACTGGGAGGGATATGCAAAGATCATCTATGAAAAAGATCCCTATAATCATCTCCGGTCTATCCATAACTGCAGGACTTTTTATGATCATAACCGTCCATGGATCACTCACTGCAGTATCCAGAGACAGGATCTCTATAAATCTGCAGAGCTTGTAAATGAGTGGCGAGAAAAATACAGAAAGCCGGTGGTCCTGGATGAAATCGCCTACGAGGGGAATATCCAACATGGCTGGGGAAATATTACAGCTCAGGAAATGACCAGAAGATTTTGGGAAGCTGTATGCAGAGGAGGCTATCCGGGACACGGAGAAACCTACATGAATGAAAAGGATGTCCTGTGGTGGTCTCATGGAGGCGCACTTCATGGAGAAAGTCATAAACGTTTTAAATTCCTCCACGATATTATGTGTCAGACCCCGGGAATTGGCCTGCGTCCATATGAAAAAGGCAGCTGGGATGAGGTTTGTGCTGTGCCTGAGGACTCAACCCAACAGGTGAAGGAAGTACAGGATTATTATCTTATTTATTACAGTTTTATGCAGCCTTCCTTTAGGGAATATTGGTTTGATAATACTACGAAATTTGAAGTAAGGGTTATAGACACCTGGAATATGACAATTGAGAACAGAGGAGTTGTTTCAGGAAAGTTTAAAATAGAACTGCCCGGAAGACCGTATATGGCAGTTCAAATCCGGAAGGTTCAGTAGAAAACGAGGTGAGACGGTGAAGGTAAATATCAAAAAAATTTCAGAAAAAACTGGTTTTTCTCCAGCTACCGTATCCAATGCACTGAACCATAAAAGAGGAGTAAATAAGGATACGGCGGCAGAAATTCTGAAGACTGCCAAGGAAATGGGATACGTTATGGAATCGGGGATTACCAAGATTAAACTGGTGATTTACCGGGATAGAGGGCTGATCGTAGGAGACACGCCGTTTTTTTCTCTGGTAGTTGATGGATTTGAAAAAGCCTGCAGAGAAGCTGGCTATGAAATGGTATTGTTCTATTTAGACCGTCGAGCGGAAGATTATGAGAAACAGGTAGATAATCTGCTGCTGGACAGTTCCACAGCCATTGTTCTTTATGGTTCTGAACTGTCAGATGAGGAAGCGGCAGTGTTTCGAAAGGCGCAGATGCCTTTTCTGATGTTAGATTATTGGAATCATGATATGTCCTTTAATGGTGTGTTTATTAATAATGCAGATGCTGCTCGGATGGCTGGAGAATATCTTGTGAAAAAAGGCCACACTAAAATTGGATATCTGAAAGGGAAATACAGGATTAAAGCATTTGGATCAAGAGCTGTAGGTCTTCAGATCGCCCTTCAGAAACATGGTCTGGAACTGGCACCGGAATATATAGTTAATCTTGCGGTAACTATGGAAGAAGCTTATCAGGATATGCTGGAATATTTAAAGAAAGATCCGGAACTTCCAACAGCTTTCTTTGCTGACAATGACAATCTGGCTTTGGGAGCTATGCAGGCGTTGAAAGAAACCGGATTCCGAGTTCCGGAAGATGTTTCTATTATAGGATTTGATGATCTGCCGTTCTGTGAAATTGCAGTCCCCAGACTGACAAGTCTTAGAGTCCCAAAACAAGAAATGGGAAGACTGGCAGTACGGGAGATCGTAGAGATGATCCGGGGAAGAATTGATATGAAGACCAAGATACAAATTTGTACAGAGTTTATGGAAAGAGACAGTGTTTGTAATCGAAATAATATAAATTTTAAGGAGAGATAGTATGGCAAAAGTTAAATTAGGTTTTGCACCGACCAAAAGAAGTATTTTCAGTGCTCCGGATGCGATTAAATATGCAAATCTTACCAGAAAAAAGCTGGATGAGATGGATGTAGAGTATGTAGACATTACAGATATAAACGAAGAGGGGCTTCTTTATGATGACAAGGACAGGATCAAGATTGCCCAGAAATTTAAAGAGGAAAAGGTAGACGGTCTGTTTCTGCCCCATACAAATTTCGGAACAGAATATGAGTGTGCCAGATTGGCGAAGGAGCTGAATGTACCGGTGCTCCTCTGGGGACCAAGAGATGAAAGACCAGATGAAAAAGGCGTGCGGCTTCGTGATAGCCAGTGTGGATTATTTGCCACAGGAAAGGTTTTCAGAAGATTTCGGGTACCTTTTACTTATATGACCAACTGCAGGCTGGAGGATCCGGAATTTGAAAGAGGAGTAAAAGGTTTCTTGGCTGTCTGTAACGTAGTAAGAGTGTTCCGTTCTACCCGTGTCCTCCAGATAGGACCACGGCCTTTTGACTTCTGGAGTACCATGTGCAATGAGGGGGAACTTTTAGAGCAGTTTGATATTCAGCTTGCCCCAGTCCCTATTCCTGAACTTACCACTGAGATGAAAAAGGCAAAAAAAGAGAAGACCCAGGTAGAGGATGTAATCCGATATTGTCGTGAAAATATGAATATTGCTATTAAACATGAAGAACTGGAGAATGTGGCTGCACTGAAAGTAGCAATGAAGAACCTGGCAGAGAAGTATGGGTGCAACGCTATTGCTATTCAGTGCTGGAATGCTCTTCAGGGGGAAATCGGAATCATGCCTTGTGCAGCAAATTCCTTGTTGAATGAGGAAGGACTTCCTGTAGTATGCGAGACAGATATTCATGGCGCCATCACGGCGGTAATGGCAGAAGCAGCCGGTATGGATGAGGCCAGAACATTTTTTGCAGACTGGACAGTACGCGATCCAGATAATGAAAATGGAGAACTCCTTCAACACTGTGGTCCATGGCCAATTTCTGTCGCAAAAGAAAAACCCACCATCGGTTACCCTCTGGCTTTTGATCACCCGGGAGCAGTGGAAGCAGAGGCAAAGCATGGGGATATGACTTTGTGCAGATTTGATGGAGATAATGGTGAATATTCTCTTCTTTTGGGACATGCTAAAGGAATCGAAGGACCTTATACAAAAGGGACATATGTGTGGGTAGAGGTAGAAAATCTGAAGCGGTTGGAAGCCAAACTGGTGGAAGGACCTTATATCCATCATTGTGTGGGAATTCACAAAGATATTGTGCCGGTGCTTTATGAGGCATGTAAATACATAGGAGTGAAGCCGGATCTCTATGATCCCATTGAAGAAGATGTGAAAGCATACTTAAGAGGTGAATGATTATGGAAAATTTGAAAGCAAAAGCCTTTGACTTAAGAAAAAATGTTCTGAATATGATCGTAGAAGGAAAAGGAGGTCATATTGGTGGAGATATGAGTGTCATGGAAATACTGATGAGTCTGTATTTCTGCCAGATGAACGTGACGCCTGAAAATCAGGACAGCCCTGACAGGGACCGTTTTGTTCTGAGCAAAGGTCATTCTGTGGAAGCTTATTATGCGGTTCTTGCCGCAAAAGGATTCCTGGACATTCAGGATGTAATACATAAATTTTCTAAATTTGGATCTTCCTATATCGGGCATCCCAATAATAATCTACCGGGAATTGAGATGAATTCTGGATCCCTTGGACATGGACTTCCTGTATGTGTTGGAATGGCTCTGGCAGGAAAAAAAGATCATCGGGATTACCGTGTATATACAGTAATGGGAGATGGAGAATTGGCAGAAGGTTCTGTATGGGAAGGTTTTATGGCAGGACACCAGTATAAATTGGATAATCTCTGTGCGGTTATTGACAGGAATCGGCTTCAAATTTCCGGAAATACAGAAGATGTTATGGGGCATGATGATTTAGGGGAAAGGATTCGTTCCTTTGGATGGCATGTAATAGAGGTGGAAAACGGTAATGAGATTGATGCTGTGAATAAAGCCCTTCAAGAAGCCAAGAACGTGAAAGGTCAGCCTACAGCTATTATTGCAGATACCATAAAAGGATATGGATCAGCAGTCATGGAGAATAAGGCAAACTGGCATCATAAAGTTCCTACTCAGGAAGAATATCAGCAGATTATGGCTGATTTTGAAGCAAGAAAGGAGGCTGCGCTCAATGAATAAGATACCAAACAGACAAGCGATTTGTAATGTATTAATGGAAAAAGCAAAAGAGGATAAAGATATTATGGTTCTCTGTAGTGATTCCAGAGGATCTGCCTCTCTTGCACCTTTTGCAGAAGCTTTCCCGGATCAGTTTGTAGAAACTGGCATCGCTGAACAAAATCTGATTAGCATTTCCGCAGGATTAGCAAAATGTGGTAAAAAACCATTTGCGGCATCACCGGCATGTTTTCTTTCTACAAGAAGCTATGAGCAGGCTAAAATTGATGTAGCCTATTCCAATACGAATGTTACACTGATTGGCATCAGCGGAGGAATCAGTTATGGTGCTTTAGGAATGAGCCATCATTCTGCACAGGATATTGCGGCCATGTCCGCCATTCCCAATATGCGTGTTTATCTTCCCAGCGACCGGCACCAGACAAAATGCCTTATAGAAGCTTTACTTCAGGATGAGAAGCCTGCCTATGTAAGAGTTGGAAGAAATGCAGTGGAAGATATTTATACGGAAGAGGACTGTCCTTTCCAGATGGATAAGGCTAATATTCTGACAGAAGGAAAGGATGTCGCCATTGTGGCATGTGGAGAAATGGTACGTCCGGCTCTGGACGCAGCAAAAATTCTGGATGAAAAAGGTGTCCATGCGACAGTGGTGGATATGTATTGTGTGAAACCTTTAGATACAGAAACTCTTCTGCAGGCAGTGGAAAGCGTATCAGCAGTAATCACAGTAGAAGAGCATGCTCCTTTCGGAGGACTGGGATCTATGGTCAGCCAGATAGTGGGAACTAAATGCCCTAAGGAAGTAATTAATATGGCACTGCCGGATGCTCCCGTTATTACAGGAACCTCAAAGGAGGTATTTGACTACTATGGATTGAATGCAGAAGGCATTTCAGAGAAAATATTGGAGCTGATGTAATGGGAAAATATATTATCGGGATTGATCAAAGTACCCAGGGAACTAAGGCTCTGCTCTTTGACGAAGGAGGAGATCTGATTGCAAGAGCAGATTTCCCTCACAGACAGATAATAGATGAGAGAGGTTGGGTAGAGCACGATCCGGAAGAATTCTATTCAAATGTGATTCAGACAGTGAAAAATGTCATTGAAAAAGCAGGTGTGAATAAAGAAAAGGTAGTCGGAGTGGGAATCAGTAATCAGAGGGAAACTGCTTTGGCCTGGGACAGAACAGGAAAGCCTATATACAATGCGGTTGTATGGCAGTGCGCCAGAGGAGAGGATATCTGTGAACGAATCAAAGATTCTGCTGGAATGATCAAAGAGCGGACTGGTCTTCAACTTTCACCGTACTTTTCTGCAGCAAAAATTGCCTGGATACTGGAGAATGTAGAAGGTGCCCGGTCTCTTGCGCAGAAAGGCAGACTTTGCTATGGAACAGTAGATACCTTTCTTGTTTACCGGCTGACGGCCGGGAAAGTATACCGGACGGATTATAGCAATGCTTCCAGAACCCAGCTATTTAATATCCGTACGTTGTCTTGGGATGAAGAAATTTGTGATATTTTTGGAATTTCGGGCAAAAACCTTGCGGAGGTTACGGATTCTGACGGTTATTACGGTGAGACAGATTTTGAAGGATACCTGGAGAAACCTATACCAATCCATGGAGTTCTGGGGGATTCTCACGGAGCGCTTTTTGGACAGGGCTGTCTGGAAAAGGGCATGGTAAAAGCTACCTATGGTACAGGATCATCTGTTATGATGAATGTGGGCGAGGAGCCAGTATTCAGTAAGCATGGTGTGGTTTCATCTCTGGCCTGGGGAATGGGAGGAAAGGTAAACTATGTGCTAGAAGGAAATATTAATTATACCGGTGCAGTGATTACCTGGCTGACCAAAGACCTGAAGCTGGTAGGTTCACCCAGTGAAACGGAAAAACTGGCGTTTGCTGCTTCTACAGAAGACAGGACTTATCTGGTTCCTGCGTTCACAGGACTGGGGGCCCCTTACTGGGACAGTAAAGCCACTGGAATTCTTTGCGGTATTACCAGAACTACGAATCAGGCGGAAATAGTAAGAGCGGCTCTGGATTGTATTGTCTATCAGATTACAGATATTCTCAAAGCCATGGAAGATGATTCCGGTATTTCTATACAAGAACTTCGGGTGGATGGAGGTCCTACAAAAAATAAGTACTTGATGCAGTTCCAAAGTGATATTGCAGGCATTCCGGTAAAAGTCCCTACTTCAGAGGAACTTTCTGGCATTGGGGCAGCCTATGCAGCTGGTATCGGTTTGGGAGTTTATGATAGAAACTTTCTGTTTTCAAAACAAAAGAAAACCACCTATGAACCTAAAATGAATCAAAAAGAAGTTGACATAAAATATATGGGATGGAAAGAAGCGGTAGAGCTAGTTTTGGAAAAGTCCTGAAAACTTCATAGCATAAAACACTTTGAAAAACTTCCCGAACCCCATCCCTCTGCATATACTATAAAGACATTGTGAATTTACAGGGTATGTAAAAATGAAAGAATATGTATCCACATCACTGGAAACACACTTATTTTTCGGGAGAATTATGAAGGAACATGCGCTGTTTCTACTGGCGGCTTTCCCAGCGGGAGAAGTGGAATATAGAAGCAAGGCCGACTGCTTCCGCGAACAATTTGAAAAGGTGCTGGAGCAGACAGTTGGGCTGGCAGACGGAATGGTAAGCGAAGGGGTCTTAGAGTCCGGAGAAGTAGTTACAGAATTTACAGAAATGTCAGAAAGGCAGACCAGGAAACTGACCCAGATTCCCATTGATATCCGTATTACCCAGGCAGAAAAGAAACTGCGGTCAGGCTGCGGAAAGTGTTCGGATAGGAGAATGACACAGCAGGTACATTGTATGAACCGAAAGGTTCTTGAACTGTTAAATAGATTAATTGCATTTAAAAAGAAAATATTGCAGGAGGTTCTTTCCTGTAATCTGTATACTGCCAATTATCCGTTGCTCATTGAACACATTATCCGGGAGGCAAAATTATACCGGCAGATTATTACAGCGCTGGAACAAAAGGGCTGTATGCTGTCCCAGGATTTAAAAGAGGCAGAGCAATTTTGGAATCAGATAATGATGGAACATGCGCTGTTTATCCGAGGACTGCTTGACCCGACAGAATGTGAACTCATAGAAAAGGCAGATGCTTTTGCCGGGGATTACTGCTGTCTGTTGGAAGCGGCAAGAAAACAGGACTGCCGGACCATGGATGAATTGACGAGAAAAACACTGGAAATAACAGAGGAATATCGTGAATTTAAGGCGGCAGGTGCAAAAGGAATTACAGGCTGCAGTATACGTTCCGTGATACTTCCTCTGCTGGCAGACCATGTACTGCGGGAAGCAAATCATTATTTACGTATTCTGGAGGAAGAGGAGTAAAAGAGGGCAGGCAACTCCCTATTGTTCCTATGTTCATTTTGTGCTACAATCAAACCACAAAATGAGGAAAGCACAGTACGAGAAGGAACATGCCCATGGGATTACTGGATTATTTTTTGGGGATAAGGAAAAGAACGAAGGCAAATCTGAAAAAAGAGATTTCCGGCAAATGCCAGGAACTTTTGCAGTGGAGCGGGTATTTGAGACAGCTTGTGGAGACAGACCACTATATTTCACGCAAAGAGTATCAGGCACAACTTCAGCGGTATGCGGAAACTATGAGATTTTTTCATTCTCTGGACGAAAATGATATTCTGGAGGATTATTGCGCAAAAAATGGGTTCGATCCCAACCAGGCCAGAGACTTGTATCACAAATATGAGCAGGCAGATAAACTTGTGGAAGAAGCAAACGAGGCATATCTTGCAGCCCAGCTCATAGAAGAGAAAGAATATCTGGATAATATTCTGAAAGATGTGGATCCGGTGATTCATCTGGATGATGACCAGCGGCGAGTCGTTCTTTCAGACGAGGATTACAGTCTGGTGGTGGCCGGAGCAGGAGCAGGAAAAACAACGACGGTTGCGGCAAAGGTAAAATATCTGGTAGAAAAGCAGGGAATTGACCCAAGTCAGATTCTCATTATTTCTTTTACCAACAAAGCGGTGAAGGAATTACGGGATAAAATTAATGAGGATTTGCAGATTCCCTGCCCCATTGCCACTTTTCATTCAACGGGAAATGCGATTCTGCACAAAAATAATCCTGAACAGCTAAACATTGTGGATGGAAGTAAACTCTATTATTGTGTGCAGAATTATTTCAGAGAGAAAATTTTAAGAGATGAAAGTGTGGTGGACAGCCTGATTCTGTTTTTTGCCTCTTATTTTGACGCTCCTTATGAAGGAGATGATATCAATCATTTCTTTCAGCACATGGCCAATGCCAATTATGCGACTATGCGGAGTGAACTGAACGATTTTAAGGAAGAGGTTATTGACAGAAGGAGCAAAAAGAAAACTACGATTCAGAACGAGACGGTGCGTTCCATTCAGGAAGTAGAGATTGCAAATTTTCTGTATTTAAACAGCATAGATTACGTTTATGAGCCGATTTATAAATACAATATTTCCATGGCAAAAAAGCCCTATACGCCGGATTTTATGATAAAGCAGGGCGATCATATTGCTTATCTTGAACACTTTGGCATTACGGAAGACGGAAAGAATTTTCTGTATGACAAAGAAGAACTGGAAGCGTATAAGAAAGCTATTAATGATAAAGTTCTTCTGCACCGGAAGCATCACACAGAACTTCTTTATACCTTTTCATCTTTCCGGGACGGCAGAAGTATTTCCGAGCATTTGGAAGAATGTCTTGTGCAGCACGGGTTTTCCCTGAAGCGGCGTCCAAATGAAGAAATTGTCAGGAAGCTGGTGGATTCGGAAGAGAATAAATACATCCGCCGTCTTGTGTTTCTGGTGACGAATTTTATCAGAAATTTTAAAACCAATGGGTATGATGAAAGGGACTTTGACCGATTGGCTCTGACAACGGAAAATGTAAGAACAAAGTTATTTCTGGACATTGCCCATGCCTGCTTTTTGGAATACAAGAAGTTTCTGGTTGAAAATCATGCCGTGGACTTTGAGGATATGATTAACGAGTCTGTGCGGGTTCTCACCGAAGTAAAGGATATGAAGCAGAAGCTGGATTTCAAGTATTTGATTGTAGATGAATATCAGGATATTTCCAGGCAGAGATTTGATTTGGTGCAGGCTTTTTCAGAAGTAGCAGATGCCAAGATCATGGCTGTGGGAGATGACTGGCAGTCTATCTATGCATTCAGCGGTTCAGACATTACCTTATTTACCCAATTTGAGGAAAAAATGGGTTATGCGAAACTGATGAAAATTGTAAGGACGTATCGAAATTCTCAGGAAGTCATTGATATTGCGGGGAATTTCATTCAGAAAAATACGTCACAAATCAGAAAGTCTTTGATTTCGCCAAAACATGTGGAAGAACCGGTTATTATTTATACTTATGACAGTCGGGCAAAGGATCCCAAGGCAGACCGCAGAAGCGGGGCGGCCTATGGGATGGCTTATGCGGTTCAGACGGCGCTGGAACAGATTATGAAGTATGAGCAGCAGGAGGGGAAGAAAGCGAAGAAATCCAGTATTCTGCTGTTGGGAAGATTTAATTTTGATGGGGACAGGCTGGCCAGAACAGGACTTTTCGAGTACATCAGCAGAGGCTCGAAGGTGAAATCTGTCAAATATCCGGATTTGGATATTACCTTTATGACGGCGCATGCTTCAAAAGGCTTGGGGTATGACAATGTCATTGTCCTAAACGGGCGAAATGAAACGTATGGATTTCCTGCCAAAATTGAAGATGACCCGGTGCTGTCTCTGGTAATCAGGGAAGACCGAAGCATGCAGTATGCAGAAGAGAGAAGACTTTTTTATGTAGCCATGACAAGAACGAAGAACCGGGTGTATTTCATTGCACCGGAGCAGAATCCCTCGGAGTTTTTACTGGAAATCAAACAAGAGTATAAAAATGTCTTTTTGCGGGGGAAATGGTCGGAGGAAAAACCGGAGATATCCGGTAAATACAAATGTCCGGTCTGTGGATTTCCCCTTCAGCTGAAATATAAGCCTTCCTATGGACTGCGTCTGTATATCTGCACTAACGAACCGGAAATCTGCAGCTTTATGACCAGCAATCTCCGGGGCAAAAAACTTTCGATTATGAAGTGTCCCGATTGTCAGGACGGTTATCTGGTGGTGAAAACTCCCAAAAATCAGGGCCAGTGCTTCCTTGGATGCACCAATTATAAAGCCAACGGTCAGGGGTGCAACAAGACGATTTCCATGCGGGAATATTATAAAATGATGGAATATCCTCTGTCAGAATTGGAGGAGACGGCTCATGAGAAGAAGGAACCCGAAAAACAGCCCATGGAAAAGATGTCATCTGCACAACTGAGACCGGGGGATAACTGGGAACAGGATATTATGGAGATTACCAAAAACAAGAAGGTAGAGGAATCCGGGTATCCTGTGTATAAGGGTCACAGTCTTCTGGAAATTGCAGGAACTGTACTGCAGTGTCTGGTTCATATCAGTGAAAAGAAATTTTACAACGAAACCATACTCATCCGGACCTTATGCGGTTCTTCGGATAAGAGAATTCTTCAGGACGGACTGGAAAAATTGCCGGAATACGGGAATCTTTCTTATCTGGGCTTCAGCAATGTGGGGAAAGTAGTGGATTGGCTATTGGGGCAGCATTATATGCTGGAAACAAAAGGAGCTAATCCGGTTCTGCATATTACCAATGAGGGACTGCATTATAAGGAGCATATGACGCCTGGAAAGATGAAAGGGCTTTCGGATGTGCTGGATGAGGGATAATCTACTTTTTAAGAAAAAGACACAGAATCAACAAGAATAAAAAACATGCTGGGAAGAGGTTCCAATAATGCCATTAACAAAAAATCTCTGTACATTTCTATCTCCCCATGCTATCATAGACAAAGAAATACCCATACAGCAGGCAATTCAGCATGCCTGTAAATACAATTTGTACAGAGGATAAAGAATATGGAAATTCAGGAAAAGATGAGAAAGCCGATGTTGGAGGCGAAATATCTGAATGTGGAAAATACGGACAGATATCGCCCTATCATCCGGCTTTTTTATTTAAAATACGAAAAACTGAAATACTGGCTTTATCAGGAAGAGGTTTTTGAAGAATTAAAAGAAGACCCGTATTTCGCAGATTATACTATGGAGCAGTGCCAGCAGGACCTTACATCCCTGGCGTCCTGGGGAAATCTGGTTACTATTCAGGATACCAGAAAGGTGACTACCATTGAAGAGTTCAAGAATAAAAAGTTCCGGTATCAGTTGT
>DXFK01000068.1 GCA_019114495.1 Candidatus Blautia stercoravium | reverse complement strand
AGAGGAATTAAAGGAGATTCTGAAAACAGAGCAGAACAATAATGTGAAGCAGGAAAAACTGAAATATAAAAGAAAGTTTTGGAAGGGACTGATAAAACATGAAAAAAAGTCTGATAAATAAATTTACATTGAAAATTATTTCTCTGGCTATTGCTGTCTTTATCTGGCTCCTAGTCAGAAATGTTCAGGACCCTGTGATTGTCCAAACTTTTTATGATATTCCGGTAACTTTGGTAAATGAATCATATTTGTCAAACAATATGAAAATTCCTTTATTGATAGACGGCGATGATACAGTAAAGGTAAGAATAAAAGCAGAGGGAAGCGTTATCAAAGAACTAAAGAAAGAGGATATTGTAGCTCAGGCAGATATGACTCAGATATACATGGATGCAACGCCGAAAATGGTGCCGGTAGAAGTTACTTGTAAGGGAATTGCAGATGATAATATTACAGTGACACCAAGAAATATTCAGGTTGACATTGAAAATCAGACCAGCGTAGAAAAAACCATTGCCGTCAATACAGGGGATACAACACCGGATAAAGATTATGAGGTGGGAAGTCTTCAGGCCAATCCTGAGAAAGTGACGATTTCAGGACCGGAATCTATCATAAATAAAATAGATAAGGTTGTGGCAAAAATAGATGTTACAGGTATGAAAGAAAGCAATGTGGAGTTGGATTCTGAACTGAAAATTTATGATAAGAATCAGGACGAGCTTTCAGAAAAACAGTTGTCTTATTTGAACCTGGCAGGTGTTCAGGACAACAAGATAAAAATTCAGGCGCAGTTCTGGAAAGTGCAGAAGAATGTAAAAGTTGGGGCAGAGTATAGCGGTTCGCCCAAGTACGGCTATGAGGTGGATTCCGTTAGTGTTGTACCGGAGACTCTTAGTCTGGCCGGAACAGATGAAGGGCTGCAAAAGCTGGCAGCAGAGGGAAATACGCTGACTATACCGGGAAGTTACATTGATGTTTCCGGAAAGGATTCAGACTTTGATGTGAAAGTGGATATCAGCGAACTGCTTCCTGAAAATATGAAGCTGGCGAGAGATATTAACAGTACAGTGATTGCAACTGTAAAGATACTGCCATATAACAGCAGAGATTACGAGGTTTCTCCAACGCAGATTAAAGTGGAGAACAAACCGGAAAATATGAATTACAAATTTGAACCGGATAAAATTATAGCTCGCATTAAAGCAAAAGAGGAAGATTTGGATAATCTGAAGACAGATGATATTCAGATGAAAATTGATTTAAAGGACGCAAAAGCAGGAGAAAATACTTTGCCGGTAACGGTTACTTTGCCGGAAGGGTATGAATTGGTAGAGGACATTACAGTTAAAGTATCCCTGATTGAGGCAACTGAAAAATAGAAAAGATGAGGAAGTGAAGCTATGGTTAGCCAAAAGGTGACAATTATCAATCCAACCGGACTGCATTTAAGACCAGCAGGGCTTTTGTGTAAAGAAGCCATGAAATTTACGTCGCTGATTACATTTCGCTTCAAAGGAAATACAGCAAACGCAAAAAGTGTGCTGAGTGTGCTTGGGGCATGTATAAAAAGTGGAAATGAGATAGAACTAATCTGCGAAGGCGAAGATGAAGAACTTGCTTTAAAAACATTAGTTCAAGCAATTGAAAGCGGACTGGGAGAATAAGAAGAGGAGAGGGCTGTTGTTTTGAGCGATAGTCCTTTTCTTTATAGAAAAAGACAAACAGGAAAGTGTGCGGGAGAGGGAAGATGGTACATAATAAGATACAAAGCGGATTAAAAGACGGTATTCCTATTGGTGTGGGATATTTTTCAGTGAGTTTTACATTTGGCATGATGGCAGTAAAAAATGGAATTTCTCCATTTCATGCGGTGCTGATTTCTTTGCTGAATCTGACTTCGGCAGGGCAGTTTGCAGGTCTGAATGTGATTGTGTCTAGTGGATCACTTATGGAAATGGCATTGACTCAACTGGTGGTAAATATTCGTTATGCTCTGATGTCTCTTTCTTTATCGCAAAAACTGGATTCTTCGGTCCATATAGCCGATCGTATGCTCATTGCTTACGGAAATACGGATGAAATTTTTGCAGTAGGAAGCTCAAAATCGGGGACTTTGGGTAAGCTTTATATGTATGGCTTGATTTTATTTCCGGTTATCGGCTGGGTAGGAGGTACGTTGGCGGGAGCTGTGGCAGGAACTCTGCTGCCGGCAGATATTATCAGTGCTCTGGGAGTAGCTCTTTATGGTATGTTTATTGCTATTGTAGTACCTATGGCAAAAGAACACAGGGAAGTGGCGGTTGTGACCGTGGCTGCGTTAGTTTTAAGCACCATTTTTTACTATCTGCCGGGATTAAAAGAAATTTCTTCTGGGTTTACTATGATTATCTGCACAGTACTGGCATCAGGCCTTGGTGCCGTATTATTTCCCATTAAGGAGAAGGAATCATGATTTATGCATATATCTTTGTCATGGCGGGGATTACATACTTGATTCGTATGCTGCCATTGACTCTTATTCAGAAGAAGATTTCGAATATTTATATTCGTTCCTTTTTGTACTATATTCCATATGCGTGTCTGACAGCCATGACATTTCCAGCTATTTTGTATGCTACAAAATCTCCGGTATCTGCTCTGGCCGGCTTTGCAGTGGCCATACTGCTTGCAATGAAGAAAAAAAGTCTGGTGACGGTGGCTTTGTTTTCCTGTGGAGCTGTATTTGCGGTAGAGCGGATAATGGAGATGTTGTGAGATAAGGTGGCTTTGGTTGATTTCTGAGGGGAAATGGTGTAAACTAGAGTATCGTTCAGAGAAAATCAGAAATGAGATTCAGATATGAAAGAATCAGGAGGAAAGATGAGTAATATAAAAAAAGCGTTAGAATTGCCGGCGGAAATTTTTCATAATAGAAAACTGGTATT
>DXFK01000067.1 GCA_019114495.1 Candidatus Blautia stercoravium | reverse complement strand
TTAACAGATGACCAGACCAAACTGGGTGCGCCTACAGACTTTGAAGTAACGGTAAGAAATTTAAAGATTTCCGCAGGTGCAGGCTTTATCGTAGCTTTAACCGGTGAAATCATGACCATGCCGGGTCTGCCGAAAGTGCCGGCTGCTGAAAAGATTGATGTAGACGAGACAGGAAAGATTACAGGACTGTTCTAAGCAGAAAGGAAGCGGTTGGTATGTTTAAAGAGGAATATCAGGTCTTATGTAATGGTGCAGCAGGAAAAAATAAACTGCTGAAAAACAATCCTCTGGGATATTTTGTATCGGCTCTGGTTGCGGGAATGTTTATTTCTTTCGGAAGTTTTGTGGCCTTTACCTTAGGTGGTGTCATCAGTGCCAGTGAGACTGCTGCATGCTGGGCAAAGCCAGTGCAGGCTTTTGCCTTTGCGTCAGCACTGAGCCTGGTTGTCATGGCCGGCGCGGAATTGTTTACAGGAAATAATCTGGCTATGGCAGCGGGTTCTTTTCGAAAGGTTGTTTCCTGGGCTGATACGGTAAAGCTTTGGGTGGTATGCTGGACTGGAAATCTGATTGGTTCTCTGATTTGCGTGGTGCTTTTCCAGGTTACGGGAATTCCAAGCGGAGATACCGCAGCCTATTTTGGAAAGACTGCGGTTACAAAGGTAGGACTTGAGCCGGTGCCTTTGCTCGTCAGAGCAATTTTGTGTAATGTTCTGGTCTGTCTCGCTGTGTGGTGTACGATAAAAATGAAAACAGAAGCAGGAAAGCTGATTATGATTTTCTGGTGTATCTTTATTTTCATGGTGTGTGGATTTGAGCACAGCATTGCGAATATGAGTATTCTGGGAGTAGCAGTGGCAAACGGCAGTATAGGCGTAGGACAGTATTGTTACAGCGTGCTTTTGGCAACTGTTGGAAATATAATTGGCGGTGTGGTTTTTGTGGCACTTCCTTACCATTTGATTTCAAAAGAAAAGTAAATACATAAAGAAGATTTGAGGGGAGTAAAGGGCGCTGACACCTATGTGGTTCAGCGCCTTTTCGAATGCAGAGAAGGCATATTTTTTAGAGAACAGGAGTAGACTGAAAGAAAACGCAGGAATGACTGTATGGAAAATCAAAAGCTGGAAAATCTTCTGAATTTGGCGCTGGATGCGACGCCAGAGGAGCTGGAAAAATCGCCGGAACTGAGTACGGGATATAATGAGGCGGAGCAGACATGGGATTTGATTATTAAATATACAGGCAATCTTTCAGAAATTATCGGAGAAGAGGTGCCCCGGGCAGAACTTTTAAATGGTTTCGCTGTGATTACGCTCGCAGAAAGCAGAATCGAAAGTCTTTCCAGGCTTCCAGGTATAGAATATGTGGAAAAACCGAAAAGGCTTTTTTTTGCTGTCAATCAGGGAAAAAGTGCGTCCTGTATGACCGCAGTGCAAAGCCGTTTTTCTCCTTTGGGAGAACCGCTGACAGGGAGAGGGGTTCTGGTGGCATGTGTAGATTCGGGAATTGATTATACACATCCCGATTTTCGGAATCCGGACGGCAGTACCCGGATATGGCGTCTTTGGGACCAAAGTATATCGGGAAGACCGCCGAAAGGCTATTCGCTGGGAACGGAGTACACACAGGAGGAAATTAATGAGGCTTTGCAGGCAAAAAGCCGGGCTGAAAGAGAGCAGATAGTGCCAAGCAAAGATTTGAGCGGACATGGAACCGGCGTTATGGGGATTGCCGCAGGAAATGGCAGAGCATCGGAAGGGGTATATAAGGGTGTGGCTTATGAAAGTGAGCTGATTGTGGTAAAATTAGGCGCTCCGAGGGAAGGTGGTTTTCCAAGAACTACGGAACTTTTGCAGGGAATTGATTATGCCATTCGTCTGGCGGCTGAGCGGGGAATACCTCTGGCACTGAATTTGAGTTTTGGGAATAATTATGGGTCTCATAGTGGGGAATCACTGCTTGAAACTTATCTTGACGATGCAGCGCTTACGGGACGAAATGTTATTTGTGTGGGCATGGGGAACGAGGGAAAACAGGCGCTTCATACTTCTGGAACCGTATTGTCGGGAGAAGTTACGGAAATTCCTTTTAATGTGGGAGCGTATGAGCCGGGAATGAATGTGCAGATATGGAAGCAGTATGTGGATGAAATGGCAATCGAATTGCTGCTGCCCGGAGGACAGCGGGTGGGGCCATTTCAGGAGATTTTGGGACCGCAGCGTTTTACTGTGGGAAATACAGAACTTTTGTTGTATTACGGAGAACCGGCGCCTTACAGTCTTGCACAGGAAATTTATGTGGAAATATTGCCTCGCAGTGGATATATTGACAGCGGAACGTGGAAAATACGGTTGATTCCGGGGAAGATTGTGGATGGCAGGTATGATTTGTGGATGCCGGGGGGCGGTGTATTAAATGAGGATACCCATTTTCTGCTCCCTACACTGCAGACGACACAAACGATTCCCTCAACTGCTCGAAGGGTTATTTCTGTGGGCGCTTATGACTCCAGGTATATGGCTTATGCAGATTTTTCCGGAAGAGGATATACCAGAGTGACCAATGAGATTAAGCCGGATTTGGCTGCGCCGGGAGTGGGAATTATCACAACAGCGTTAGGGGGCGGATATGAAAGCCGTACGGGAACTTCTTTTGCAACGCCTTTTGTCACAGGTGCAGCGGCACTTATGATGGAATGGGGGATAGTAAGAGGTAAGGACTTTTTTTTATATGGGCAGAAGGTGAAGGCGTATTTAAGACGAGGGGCCAGGCCTCTTTTGGGCGGGGAGTATCCCAATAATCAGCTGGGGTTTGGGGCGCTGTGTTTGAGGGATAGTTTTCCAATTTGAGAAAAAATATTGACATATGTTCATAACGGCAGTATACTGAATGCGAAAAATAGAAATCACTATCTTTTATCTATTTGAGGAAAGGGGATATATGGCACGGCCGCAGAAACGCAGATGTATCTGCTCAAAACCGAAGGTCACCAGTTTTTCACCGCAGGGTTGTACCGCAAATGGGAGTGTCAATCTTACATACGATGAATATGAAGTGATTCGTGTTCTGGACTTCTTGAAAATGACACAGCAAGAATGTGCAGCGAAAATGGACATTTCCAGACCTACGGTAACGCGGATTTATGACAACGCCCGACAGAAAATAGCAGATGCTATGGTGAATGGGCGAAGACTCACCATAAGCGGAGGAGATGTGGTTGTATGCGAAAAGGTGAGGCCGGAATGTGCAGATATGGAGCACTGCTGTCACAGACAGCAGCCAAAAGAAATGGATAACCAGCGAAACAAAGCACCAGTTGAGAAAGAATAGGAGAAATAAAATGAAAGTACTAATTATTGGAGGCGTTGCTGCAGGAACCAAGACAGCAGCCAAACTGAAACGAGAAGACAGAAGTACGGAAATCACAGTAATCACCAGAGACAGAGACATTTCTTACGCCGGATGTGGACTTCCTTATTATGTAGGCGGTCTGATTGAAAACCGTGAAGCGTTGATTGTAAACACTCCTGAAAAATACGCAGAGATGACAGGAGTGGAAGTAAGAACCGGAAAAGAGGCCGTGTCTCTTGACGCAGATAAAAAGCAGGTGACAGTAAAGGACTTGTTTACAGGAGAAGACGAAGTCTGTACTTATGACAAACTGGTTCTGGCTGTAGGAGCATCTCCGGCAGAACTGCCCATTCCGGGTATGGCACAGCAGGGTGTATTTAAAATGCGTACCCCGGATGATGCAGCGGCTATTCGCTCTTATGTGGAAGAAAACCAGGTGAAAAAGGCCGTTGTTATCGGAGCTGGATTTATAGGGCTGGAAGCGGCAGAAAACCTGAAGAACAAAGGTGTGCAGGTTACGGTCCTTGATTTTGCTTCCCAGATTCTTCCCAATATTTTGGATGAGGAAATGGCTGCTTATGTAAAAAAACATCTGTTGAAAGAGGGTATCCGTGTTCTTACAGGCACAAAAGCAGAAGAGGTGGTTGGAAACGGAAAAGTGACCGGAGTGAAAACTTCCGCCGGATTTTTGGGCTGCGAACTTCTGATTACAGCAGCCGGTATTCGTCCCAATACAGAATTTCTGCAGAGCAGCGGTCTGGAAATGTTTAAGGGAACGATTTTGGTTGATAATACGATGAAAACCAATCTGGAAGATGTTTACGCAGCAGGAGACTGTGTCATGGTGACAAACCGTATTACCGGAAAGCCGCAGTGGTCGCCAATGGGGTCTTCCGCAAATATGGAAGGTCGAACTCTGGCGCAGGTACTGACCGGAACAAAGAAAGCTTATCCCGGTGTATTGGGAACCGGTGTCGTGAAACTTCCAGGTCTGAATGTGGGACGTACAGGTCTTACACAGGAACAGGCAGAGGCTGCAGGATATGAGGTTGTAACGGTTGTGGTGCCTACAGATGACAAGGCGCACTATTATCCGGGAGCAGGTTTCTTTATTACAAAACTGATTGCAGAAAAAGAGACGCATAAACTACTGGGTGTACAAATTCTGGGACCTGGTGCAGTGGATAAGATGGTGGATATTGCCGTTATGGGGCTGAATATGGGCGCTGCTCTGGAAGATTTTGAAAATGCAGACTTTGCTTATGCACCTCCATTTTCCACTGCTATTCATCCTTTGGTACAGGCGGTATATGTGCTGCTCAACAAGATAAACGGAACACTGGTGAGCATGACTCCGGCGGAATATGCAGCAGGTAAGGCGAAAGGCTATAAGGTGATTGATGCAGGTCTGGCGCCGTCCATTCATGGAGCCCGTTATGTAGACCTTTCTGCAGTACATGGAGAAATCGAAGGACTGGATAAAGAAGAAAAACTGCTTCTGGTATGTGCGAAAGGAAAACGTGCTTATTTCCTGCAGAACCGCATGCGTTTCTACGGATATAAAAATACTGTGGTTCTGGAAGGGGCAACGTTCTTTAACGATGTAAAAGTAGAAAATCCAGAAGGCGCAGTATCACCGGAAGAAGAGAAACGGGTAAAAGCCCTTGGATTTTTAAAAGACAAAAATACGCTGGATAAATTTAATGGCCGTGTAATTACAAGAAACGGAAAGATTACAGCAGAGGAAGCACGGACTATTGCAGAAGCGGCTGAACTTTTCGGAAGCGGTGAGGTGACTATGACCTCTCGTATGACCATGGAAATTCAGGGTGTATCCTTTGCCAATATTGAACCTCTTCGTGAATATCTTATGCAGGCAGGTCTGGAAACAGGCGGAACAGGCTCAAAGGTTCGCCCGGTAGTATCCTGTAAAGGAACCACCTGCCAGTATGGACTTATTGATACGTTTGGGCTGTCTGAAGAGATTCATGAAAGATTTTACCATGGATATTCCGCAGTGAAGCTTCCCCACAAGTTTAAAATTGCAGTGGGCGGATGTCCGAATAACTGTGTGAAACCAGACTTAAATGACCTGGGTATTATCGGACAGAGAGTTCCTATGGTGGATATGGAGAAATGCCGTGGCTGTAAAGTCTGCCGCATTGAAAAGAATTGTCCGATTAAGGTAGCAAAGGTTGTGGAAGGAAAGATTGTGATTCCCGACAATGAGTGTAATCACTGCGGTCGCTGCATTGGCCAATGTCCGTTTAAGGCCTTTGAAAACTATACCAATGGATACCGTATCTACATCGGCGGACGCTGGGGCAAAAAAGTGGCACAGGGACATTATCTGGACAAGGTGTTTACAGAGAAAGAAGAGGTGCT
>DXFK01000066.1 GCA_019114495.1 Candidatus Blautia stercoravium | reverse complement strand
CCAAATGTAATCTTGATTACCTTTGAATTTTAAAAAATGGCTGATACCTGTAGTATCAGCTGATTTTTTTATAAATTATCAATGTCCAGGCTTGTGCCCGGTTTTACAAACCTGCGGAACAGCTCCAGAATCAGCATATAACAGTCTTCCGCGGCCAGTTCCATACCGGTTGTGTCGTTTTCAGAAAAATCATACTGAATAAAGATTCCGTTGAAAACGGCTGTAGTAAGTCTGCTGAGATATCTGGCATTGATCTGGGTGATCAGGCCCTCATGAGCAGCCCGACGCAGCCGGATATATTCACGTTCCGTAAGATTGTTGCTGAATATGATGCTGGCGCTGAATCCGTCAAAATCTTTTTCCATTTCAGGAAAAAGCGAATAGTATTCGTAGATATAGTCTTCCAGCATGTCCCGGTCTTGGCTGAAAAACATCAGTTCGTAGTACTGCCGATTACGGAAGGCCTCATAGATAAAGACCTTCCATAAGTACAGATCCATCTGAATGGAGGTAATATCCGTTCTTTTGGTCATTCGCTGGAATTCTCTTACATATGGCTCCAAAAACCGGATAGAAGCAAGGATAATCAGATGTTCCAGATTGTCAAAGTGTTTGTACAGAACAGCACTGGTACAACCGGCGGCCTTGGCGATCCTGCGGATATTGACGCCCTGAACTCCTTCTTTTTCCAGGATTTCTCCGGTAATCTGAATATATTTTTTCTTTCGGTGAATGTTCGTGTTCATAGCAACTCCATATAGTAATCATGATTACCTTTCTGAACTATACTATACGCCTCCATGATGGAATTGTCAAGGAGATGTGAGAATTTTATGTTCATTCCCGGTACATTTCTCCAAGGGTTCTTACCAATACTCCGGAAGCTCCTTTAGCCATCCAGGGCCTGCCTTCTGAAAAGTCGCTGCTTCCCGCAATATCCAGATGGATCCATTCTACGCCCTCTTCGATAAATTCTTCCAGAAAAGCGGCGGCCAGAGAACTGCCGGCTCCTTTGCCAATGACACAGTTAGTCATATCAGCTACATCGCTTTCCATGACCATTTTATGAAAATCTTCATCAAGAGGAAGCTGCCAGAGCTTTTCTTCTGTTTTTTGGGAGAAGCTTTCCAGCTCTTTTAAAAATTCCGGAGAATTTGTAAAGGCTCCGGTGTAGTTTTTTCCCAGTGCAGCCACACAGGCTCCCGTAAGAGTAGCCATGTCAATGATACGGCAGGCCCCTTTTTTCTGCGCCCAGGTAAGGGCATCGGATAATACCAGACGGCCTTCGGCATCGGTATTGGTGATCTCAATGGTTCTTCCGCTGAGGGAGGTGAGAACATCGTTGCAGGTATAAGCATCGGGACCGATTTTATTTTCTGTGGCACCGATGACGGCCATAACGTTTACCTCGGATTTTCTACGTGCAATCAGCTCCAGGGCACAGAGTACGTTTGCAGCACCGCACATGTCAAATTTCATTCCATCCATACTGGAGGCGGGTTTTAAATTATAACCGCCGGCATCAAAAGTCAGACCTTTTCCCACAAGAGCAGTAAAAGGTGCCCCGGCATCTGCGCCCTGATAAGAAAGGGTAATCAGACATGCTTCATGAGAAGACCCTTTGTTTACTCCCAGAATGGCTCCGGCACCGATTTCTTCCAGTTTTTTGTTTGTAAGGATTTCACAGGTTAAATTTAGTTCTTTCCCCAGATTTTCCGCCTCTTTTGCCAGCTCTTCCGGAGTCATCAGATTGCCGGGAGTATTTCCCAGGTCTCTGGCATGATTCACACAGGAAGCGGTGAGCAGGGCGTCTTCACAGATGGGGCGGACCGCATCGGAAGAAAGTAAACTGATTTCCAGCGCCTTTTTTTTGCTGCTGCCGATTTTTTCAAATTCATAGCTGCTGAAGGAAGAGGCAAAGGCAGTCTCCCAGACAGCCTCTTTAGCCGGCAGGCCGTCATGGACGACAGAATCTGTATAGATACACAGGGACTGATCCAGAGCGCGCAGGGCAGTGCCGATAGTTTCTCCCAGTTTTTTCCCGGTCATTTTTTCCGGCTTTCCCAGCCCTAAAATTATCGCATTTTTCAGTGGAGTTTTTAGGGGCGCAGCCAGATGGTAGAGCTTTCCGGTATCCAGATCCAGAGTATTGATGAAATCTGCATAATCAGCCAGCTCACAGGGAATCGGTCCTTTCTGATAGAGAGGGATAAGGAGAGAGGTATTTATAGAAGATAATTCTGTAGGTTTATAAATATTCATGTTTTTTTCCTTTCTTTTGCTTGTGTATAGTTTCAGATTAGCATAATGCGAAAACAAAGTCAATTTTGAAACAAATATAACTTCTAGGAATCTTAATAAATGAGATTCCAACCGGAAATTGATAACTGAATATCGTGCAGGAAAAGAAATTTGCGAGAAATGGACATAAACATTGGACATAGCGGGTACTATGCCTTGAAAAATCTTATGGAATCGCTTAAGATATCATTGTTAGGCGGTCAATCCTAACCCGGATAAACCGGAAAAGTTATTTTTATTTTCTACCCCTTGTGTTATTCTAAAGAAAAAGGGGGTTTTTATATGTTACTCACTAATAAATACGCTGATAAAATTCATGGCATCATTACCTGTTATGACCGCATGATTATTCAGGGATATATCCCAAACTGGAGCCATGCGGAAGCAATGACTGCCTATATGAAACTCAACGGTATCCGTATCTTTGATTATCCCACCAGTTTCTCCCAGTCCCTTACGGAACAGGTCCGTCAGAATGCGGAAAAGATTGCTCACGAAAACGGAATGGAAATTGAGTTCATCCGAAAACTCCATGCTTTTCGAAAAGATCACCGCATCCAAAACATCCTTGCCGAAACCGGAAAAACGGAAGGTCTGATCCATATCTTTTCTGCTATGGAATGCTGTAATACCTACAGACCCTGGCATGATAAAACAACCGGGAAGACCTTCCTGAAGTCTTGAAATTTCCGATATTGAAACTGCTCAGAAACTTTCTGACCGTATCAATCCGGAAGGTCTCCATAAAGTTCTCGATGTCTTTGCCAGACGCTACAGTCCCGTTCCAGAATCTCTGGGGCTGGGCTATACCTGGACGGTCCAGCAGATCGAATGTGCCACGGATATCATGTTCCGTAAGCCGGAATACCTGGCACCAATCTATGATGAAATCATCCACACTGCGATATATACTGTGAAGCCTGACAACATCGCCACTTTCCTTGGACAGCGAATCACTTATAACTGTACCAAAGAGATTGGCACAAACTATAACCAGCGCATCCTCGGAACGAGGTTCAAACACCACATGGGTGATGTGTCCATAAAAATGTATGACAAGTTTGGCTGTGTACTGCGAATTGAAAGCACCTGCAATGATATCAGTACGTTCCGTGTGGAGCGGGAAGTTCAGCATAGGGATGGAACATCCGATATTCGGAAAGCCCCTTTAAAAAAGAGTATTTACAGCTTATATCAGTTATTCACAATCCTGAAATCTGCGAATTACAGATATCTTGAGTTTATCTCATCCTTTGATGATCACAGCAGCGGCAGGAAGAAATTGGATGAAGTCAGTCATTCCCGGAGGGAAAAGGAACGAACCTATCGCGGATTCAACTTTTTTGATTCCCGTGATCTGTCTGTACTGGAAGCCATCAGCAAAGGGGAATACATGACATTCGGGATACAAGGAAAACAGATCCGCCAGCATCTTCCGAAAATCACTCCGTCTGCCATGACAAGGATCTTTAAACGTCTGAAAGTCCATGGACTGATTGAAAAAATCCCAGGATCCTATAAATATTTGATAACGGCTCTTGGAAAAGAGATCATAGCTGCTGATTTATCGATATAAAACCTTATCCTTGTTCCAGCGCTTACATCTTGATTTTCCTGATGCCGAAATTTTGCCATTTTGCGTAGAAAATTATTTATAAGTGGCCTAAAGAAAGGGCTTTTAAGATAAAACATATCAGTACCGTAGGGCATACGGGAATTTACGCTTGTGGAGACTATGTAAAACTAAGGCTTTCGCAGCAATGTAGTGGTCGCTGAAGCAAGAATCCCACGACTTTAGTCGTGAGGAGTGTCAAATCAACCAGTATATTACACAGAACCATTTTTACTGGGAAGTGCCGGTACATAAGGATGGGTATGCAGTGCTGCACTATGGAGCAGTCGAATTTCTCATTCCAGAAGATTATTTGGAATATAAAGAAGAAACGGATTATTCCAGTATTACCATGTCCGCTTTACGTGCAGGAATTGCAGATAGTGTATCCATGCTTCCAGCTGAATTAAAGGATACATCACTTTCGGACATGCAACAAGATTATGATTCTGTAGCGGATTCCATTTCTCGATGAATGCTTCGATACAATGCCAGATATTGCAGATGAAATTTTGAGTAAGCGTTGGAGTTTTGCAACAAGAAAAATAGAAAATTTGTGAGAAATCGAACAAAGATTCGTAACCGGT
>DXFK01000065.1 GCA_019114495.1 Candidatus Blautia stercoravium | reverse complement strand
CCGAATTTCTTGGTACGGATAATCTTAATTTCATTCGTATCCTCTTCGTAGTCTTTTTCCACAAATTCCGGCTGGAAACCTGCACTCTGCTTTTTATCAATAATCTTATTTTTGTATTTTCTTAACTGTCTTTCAATAATTTCTTCTACCAAATCAATAGAAACATACATGTCACTGCTTACTTGTTCGGAGCGGATAATATTTCCTTTTACGGGAATGGTAACTTCTATTTTCTGTCTTTCTTTCTCCACACTCAGCGTAACAATGATTTCTGTGTCAGAGGTGAAATACCGTTCCAGCTTTCCTAATTTATCTTCGACTGCATTTTTCAGTCCCTGTGTGACCTCAATATTTTTTCCGCTTATAACAAACTTCATTATGTCCAACCCCTTTTACATGTATTTTACAAGAATGAACCTTTGGTCTTGTAATGTATTCTTATTATACCAATATTCCTTCTCAAATTCAAGAGTTTTTAGAAAATTTAGAAATTGATTATATTTTGTATAACCGAATCTAATATTTTCCCGGACCCTGTATGTAAAGAAAAGTTTTGGGCTGTTTTACACTTTTATAGAAAAGCAGCACAAAACTTCTCTATTTCTGCTGAAAAACTAGCGGTTATTGTCTGTCTCTGTACGGGTGTGTTCTCCTGCTGCGTTGGTATTTTCTCCCATATCCTCTGCACCGTCACGGATATCCTCGCCCAGATCTTCGATACCGTCCCCTATGGCTTCCCCGGTATCCTCTATTACTCCGTCACGGTTTCCTGTCCCGTCTGTTGTGCTGTCAGTTCCGTTAGTATTTTTATCTCTGGAGTCCTCTGTGGTAGTATTACCATTGTTATCCATCGTAGTATTGTCTCCACATGCTGTCAATGCGCAGAAGCTCATTGCCAGAAGCAGACCCAAAGATATTTTTCTTAGATTTTTCATAAGATTGTCTCCTTTTCTTTTAAGTTCTGCTGTTAATATGCGCATACCAAACACTTTTTATACAGGAGACATACATACACCATTTTTTTCATAAAATTTTATAATATAAAACAAAAGCCGCCCCAAAAAACGCTCTGGGAAAGTCTGTACTTCTCCATAACGCTTTCTGTGACAGCTCTGCCTTTAACCGTTAATTACATGACTCATATCATACATTCCTGCAGGTTTTCCGCTGAGGAATTTCGCCGCTTCCACGGCGCCTTTTGCAAATACGGTTTTTGAATAAGCCGTATGTCTGAATTCAATCACCTCGTCCGGACCTGCAAAAATCACTTCATGGTCTCCGACAATGGTACCGCCCCTGACTGCGGAAATTCCGATTTCTTTGGTATCTCTCTTTTCTCTGGTCTGGCTTCTGTCATACACATAGTGATACTGGTTATCCATGGCCTCATTGAGACTGTCCGCCAGAGCCAGAGCCGTGCCGCTTGGGGCATCTACCTTTAAATTATGATGGCGTTCCACAATCTCCATATCAAAGCCTGTTGCTGCAAGCACTTTTGCTGCATCCTGTAAAAGCTTCAGCAGGGTATTAATTCCCAAAGACATGTTTGCTGAGCGCAGCACCGCAGTTTCCTGTGCAGTTTTTTCCGCTTTTTCCAGCTGCTCGGAAGATAAACCTGTGGTGCAAAGCACCAGAGGCAGTTTTTTCTCCCTGCAGAAATCCAGCACACCGTCTACCGCTTTGGCAGAAGAAAAATCAATCATCACATCTGCCTGCACATCACATTTTGTTATATCTGTAAATACAGGATAAGTATACAATCCCTTGTCTGCAACATCCACACCTGCCACAATCTCCGCGCCGCCATCTTCGGATACGAGCCCGGAAATCACCTGTCCCATATGGCCATTGCAGCCATTCATAATGATTCTGACCATCTTTTTATCCTCTTTTCTTTCGCAGTTTCTCTACTTTTATCTCTTCTTATGCAAGTTTCAGCCCAAAGTCTGCCATAGCCTTTTTCAGCGTCTCCTTATGCTCCTCTTCCATCTCTGTCAAAGGCATTCTAAGAGGACCTACTTCTTTTCCCATAAGGTTCATAGCCGCTTTTACCGGAATGGGATTTACTTCGCTGAACAGTGCGTGTACCAGCGGAAGTGCTGCCAGCTGCATTTCACAGCTTTCCTTCACCTCTCCTTCCATAAACTTCGCTACAATTTCATGGGTATATTTGGGGGCTACGTTGGACAGTACGGAAATAACACCCTTTCCTCCCAGGGAAAGAATGGGCACAATCTGGTCATCGTTTCCGGAATAAATGTCCATTTTTCCTTTTGTCAGCGCTGCAATCTGCGCCACCTGGGAAATATTTCCCGATGCTTCTTTGATACCTACTATGTTTTCCACATGCTCCGCAAGATATGCAGCAGTTTCCGGCGTAATGTTGCAGCCGGTTCTGCTGGCTACATTGTACAGAATAATAGGAAGTTTCACTGCGTTTGCCACAGCTGTGTAATGGGCAATGAGTCCCTTCTGAGTCGCTTTATTGTAATACGGAGTCACTAAAAGCAATCCGTCTGCGCCATACTGCTCTGCCTCTTTTGACAGATAAATCGCCGTCTCCGTACAGTTTGAACCGGTTCCTGCAATGACAGGGATTCTTTTATTGACTTTATCAACCGTATATTTGATGGCCTCCAGATGCTCTTCATGGGTCATGGTGGAAGATTCGCCGGTAGTTCCGCATATAATAACGGCATCTGTGCCTTCTGCAATCTGCTCTTCCAGAATTTCTCCCAGCTTTTCGAAATTCACGTCTCCGTTTTCCTTCATCGGTGTGACAATAGCTACACCTGCACCTGTAAAAATAGACATACTCTTCCTCCTTCAATAGTAAAGATTCTTTCTCTTCATTTTCCTGCTCCAAAACCTGCAGTCTATTTGACTACTTCCAGAGAAACCACTCTGTCCGCTGCATTTTTTACGCCATCTGTTACCACATTGCCTGTCAAAATCAGCTCTGTCTCGTCATCTTTTGCCTGAATCAGCGCAATTACTTCTTCTTCTGTCACAATTCCAAATTCCTGAACACCCAGAATCTCATCCAGAATCAGCATGTCGCTCTCCTCTGTCAGCAACACCTTTCTTGCAAAATTCAGACCATTGCGGATATTTTCATTTTCTTCTTTCTTCTCTTCTTCGGTCAAATCTTCATAATATTTGTCTTTTTTCTCAAACCTGAACAAACGGACGTCCGGTTCCATGGAAGACAGATAGTCCAGTCTGGATGTCTCTCTTCCCTTTAAAAACTGAATCACAATGGCACGTTTTCCATGCCCCACGGCTCTGATAGCCTGGCCGATTGCCACACTGGTTTTCCCTTTCCCCGGGCCGCAGTATATCTGCGTTAATCCTTTTTTTTCATACATAATACTACACCTCTTACAGACTGCCTGTTCTGTTTTTGTTTTATTTAAGAGTTGTGTATATATTACTACACCTGCGGGCATATTGCAACCAAAACAGCCCAAAAGCCATGCGGACCGTATTAATCCGCATATTCCAGTTTACTCACAGATACTTCGTAAGCCGTCCGCTTCTCGGTCTGATTTTCACTTAATTTCTTAATATACTCCCTGCTCTGAATTCTTCCCCAGATAAGAACATGTCCGCCCACTTCAAAAGCAGACGCATATCTGGCATTTCTTCCCCAACAGATACAGGGTATGTAATCGGATTTTCCGTAAGGCCGGTTCACTGCCAGCAGCAAATCCGCAATCTCTCTTCCAAGAGGGGTTTTCCTGTATACCGGAGGCTTACAGATATATCCGTCCAGGAATATCTGATTCGTTTTCACTGTATCATCTTCCTCTTCCACAAAAGACAGCTCTCTTACAAATACAGAAAGCACCAGCCTGTTTTTCTTTTCTTCGTGGCGGTTATAGGATCGGAACTGTCCCTGCACCACAATGTACTCTCCCTCGTAATCCTGTGTAACATCAACCAGACGCTCGGAAACCATCAGCGGAATTCTGTCCTCTGAATCGCTTAGTCTCTTTACCATCACATCCACCAGATAGAAACCCTCTCCATACACCTGATGGCT
>DXFK01000007.1 GCA_019114495.1 Candidatus Blautia stercoravium | reverse complement strand
CTGCAGAAAGAGATTTCTTCTCTGAAAGACGAAATTGACCGTATTGCAGATTCTACAAACTTCAACGGAATTAATCTGTTAGATGGTTCTTTACAGAGCGGAAAGCTGCCTACTTTCACAGGACTGAATGGACTGACACCTACAGAAGTAGCGGCAACCAGCAATGCATCAGAGTTTACTTTATCAGGATCCACAGGTATTGGTGCAGGTGATAAGCTGAGCATGACGGTAACCTATGCCGATGCTAACGGGAAAGCACAAGAAAAAACAATTACACTGACGGCAAAAAGTGGAACCGAGTTATTAGACGAACAGGGTAATTCCTATTCAATTACATCAGACGGTGCACCAACAAACGCCGAGTTAGGTAAGGCATTTGCCGCAGCTGTTGGAAATGATTCCGAACTCAGTGGATTGTTCACGATTAAGGATAATGGCTCCGGTAAACTTACTTTTTCAGCTAAGGAGACCGGATCTAACAGCAATGTAAAAGTATTAAGTGCTAAAACATCTTTTAGCGCTTCTGCAAAGGATACGGCTGCAGACCTGAGTGTAAGCAACACCAAAGGATCCGATAAAAAAATCACCTATGATTTTAATGGTTTCAAAGTAGGAGAAGAATTTACAATCAACGGTCAGAAGTTTGCATTCGCTACTGCCGATATGGTAAAAGAGGGCAAATTTGGTGATGATGTGAATCTTGTAATGACAACTGCAGACCCAAATCCAGATGCAACTGCTGTAGGAGCAATGGCAGATGTAATTGCCAATAAATTAGGCATATCCTCTGATATGGTAGCAGATTCTGGAACTAGCATTACCTTCTCCTCTACTGCAGATAATGGTGGTTTAACTCTTCAGATTGGAGACACCGCTGATTCTTTCAACCAGATGAAAGTATCTGTTGGCGATATGCATACGAAAGCTCTTGGTATCGCTGATATTGACATCAGTACACAGGCAGGTGCACAGGCAGCAGTTGATAAGATTAAATCTGCTATCAACTCCGTATCTTCTACTCGTGGTGACTTGGGTGCTATCCAGAACCGTTTAGAGCATACGATCAACAACTTAAGTGTATCTTCTGAAAACATGACACCTGCAGAAAGCCGTATCCGTGACGTTGACATGGCTAATGAGATGATGGCATATACAAAGAATAACATTCTTGTACAGTCTTCTCAGGCTATGCTTGCTCAGGCAAATCAGCTTCCACAGGGAGTTCTTCAGTTATTACAGTAAGAGCAGTATATAAAAAGAAAGGGGCGGTTCCGATTAAGGAACCGCCCCTTTTCGCAGCGAATCAGCAGGAGTTTTAGTCCCTGCTCTGCAAATGAAACTGTTCTGTCAGATTCTGCATAATCTGTGCCTGACCGGAAAGCTCCTGGCTTGCAGCCGCACTTTCTTCAGCCGTAGCAGAATTAGTCTGTACAATACCGGAAATCCGTTCGATGCCAGAAGTAAGCTCTGTAATAGCAGTGGCCTGCTTGGTGCCTGCTTCTGAAATTCTGCCAATCAGGGCAGTTACTTCTGCGGCGCCTTCTATTACCTGTTTGAGAGACTGTGCGGTTTCATCGGCTATCTGTGTACCGTTTTTCACTGCCTGCATAGAATTTTCTATCAGTACGGCTGTGCTTTTTGAAGCCTCGGCGCTTTTTCCAGCCAAATTGCGGACTTCATCTGCCACTACGGCAAAGCCTTTTCCGGCTTCTCCGGCTCGTGCGGCCTCAACAGCAGCATTTAAAGCCAGGATATTTGTCTGGAAGGCAATATCTTCAATGGTTTTTATAATTTTGCTGATTTCATCAGAACAGGTACTGATGTTATTCATGGCAGTAATCATATCCTGCATTTTTTCATTGCTGTAATTCATTTCCTGTCCAACATTATTCGCCATGCTTCCCGCAGTTTCGGCATGGGAAGCATTTTCTGTTATTTTTTCTGAAATTCTTGAAATGGTGTCTGCTAATTCCTGAATGGAATTGGCCTGTTCCACTGCGCCGTGAGAGAGGGACTGGGCACTGGCAGCTACCTGCTCAGACCCGCTTGCAACCTGTTCGGAAGAAACGGTTATTTGCATCAGGGTATCACTCAATTTTGCAGAAATAGCGTCAAAGGATACAAGGAGAGGGCGAAACCCTCCTGTATATTCTGAAGCACAGGAAGAATGTCCCGTAAAGTCTCCGGCAGCCATTTTTTCCAGCAGTCTTGTCTCGTCGCTGATAATGGTTTTTAACTTCTGAATCAGCTTTTGCATTTGCTGGGAAAGGACTCCAAGTTCATCTTTAGAAGCATAAGTAAGGCTTACATCCAGATTCCCGTCCGCTATTTCTAAAACGGCCTGCTGGATTTGCGCAATAGGTTTTCGTATAGCGCGGACAATGAAGAAACCAAAGGTGAAACCAATGAGAATACTCAGCAGCAGGACAATAGAGAAAATCAGAATAGAGGAGTGATAAACAGTATTTGCCGATTCACTGGCTGTCTGACTTCCTTCTGTATTATAGGTAATAAGTTTATCAATAGCCTGATTAAAGGAGTTGTAAATTTCAATACATTCGCCCTCTAAAATTTCCCGTGCCTCATCCCGTTTCCCTTCTTTTGCCAGACTCAGGATTTTCGTATCCTGTTCTTCGTATTGCTTCCACAGGCTTTTTGCAGACTCATAAAGGGTTTGCTCTTCATCAGAAATCATATACTGGCTGTAATTAGACAGAAGGCTATCCATTTTGGGTTTTTCCTTATCCAGGTATTGAAGGCTTGTGTCAGCGCCTTCCTGAGAAATAGCTGTCAGGTAGCCTAATTCATTCAGACGAATATTGGACAGGGTGCTGCTTATATCCTTTGCAATGGAAACGCCGGGCAGCCAGTAATCGGTCATTTCAGAGGCGGAATGATTCATTGAGTTCATAAGGACAAAGGAACTTCCGCCAAGAGCTAGCAGCCCTGTTAAAGCAATACCACATAAAAGGTAAAGCTTTGCCCTGATTTTCATATTTTGAATTTGCTTTAACATTGGTTTTCCTCCTTTTTGGAAAAATAGAATTACATATTAACAAGGGTGATAGAATCCTTGTAGTAGTATATCGGCAGAATTATGCAGAAAAATAACGAAAAGCGATGAAGGAAAAAATTAAAAAAACAAATGGAAAAATACAATTTATATGTAAAAGCGACAGATATCGGAAAAACAAGGATATCTGTTTTTTGTGGCAAAATCGTAAAGTTTAACAAGGAAAAACGCTGTAAGAAAATAATAGCTATTAAATTGTAAAAAAATGTCGAATATAGGCGAAAAATGTCGAAAAAGGGGTGGACGTTTTGAATTTTTGTGTTATTATTATACATAAAGAGTTGGAAAATACATGTAGATAAGAGGATTAGGAGGACGAAATGGCAATTGATTATACGTTATACAATAATCAGTATAGATACATGGAGAACATATTGCAGCAAATCAGAATGGGCTCTCAGTCCGGTTTGGGATATGAAACACTCTCATCATCTGTTTCGGGTATTTCCAACTTTTCGGATGTAATGCGGCAGGCCCAGTCAGTATCATCCGGAGTCAGTGCGGGAAGCATGGATTCTATTTTTGAAGAGGCGGCGCAGGCTTACAACGTTCCGGTGAATCTGCTGAAGGCTATAGGAAAGGCAGAGTCTGATTTTGATCCTTATGCAGAATCGGCAGCAGGAGCGCAGGGAGTCATGCAGCTGATGCCGGAAACAGCCAGAAGTCTGGGTGTTACGGATCCTTTTGATGCCAGAAGCAATATTATGGGCGGCGCAAAATATATTTCGGATAAACTGAAGCAGTATGACGGGGATATAGACCTTGCTCTGGCTGCTTATAATGCCGGCAGCGGAAACGTAGCAAAATACGGCGGAGTTCCGCCTTTTGCAGAAACACAGAATTACATAAAAAAAGTAAGAGAATACATGGGAACAGACCTGGAAACGGGAAGAAGTGTGTCAAGTGTATCAAATCAGACAGGCGTAACAGGCCTGTCTTCTCAATTTCCTGTGTGTGGCAGCAGCCAGGCAGGCAGCATCGCAAACTGGCTGTCAGAATTTTTGCGTCTACAGTTGCAGAGCCGTATGATTTCGGCGGAGGATTACACCAACACGATTATTTAAGACTGCTTTTAAGAAGAAAGGGGAAGTGCTTTGTGTTTGGAAATACTATTGCGATGATGGATAAATCGTTGGATTACTTATGGAAGAAGCAGGAGGTTACAGCTAACAATATTGCAAATGTAGATACTCCCGGCTATAAAAAGAAGAGTGTGAATTTCGAGGATACTTTCAGAAGAAAACTGGAAAGTGCGGCTGCAACAGGAAAGAACGAAGATGTACAACAGTCAATTAAAAGCACGCAGAGCAGGGTGGTTTCAGATAACACTTCTGTAAGGGCTGACGAAAATGGTGTGAATGCTGATGTGGAATATACAGAGCTAACAAGAACGGCGCTGCAGTATCAGTATTTGTCTCAGTCCATAAGTGCAGACATTACCAGATACAGATCAGCAATTAAGGGACAGTAGGAGGAGAAAAATGAATACTTCATTTATTGAGCCTATGCAGCTGAAAAGTATGGACATGGGAACGAAAGCCGTATCAGGCAGAGGACAGTCCATAAGCGGGCAAGGCGGAGAAGCGCTTTTTAAAGGTGTCTTTCAAGACGCTATAAACAATGTTAAAGAGACCGAGAATGATTTAGTGAATAAACAATACCTTTTAGCTACAGGTCAGATTGACGATGCCCATTCTGTCATGGTTGCCTCATCGGAAGCCCAGCTTGCAGTTGATATGCTGGTGTCTTTGCGGAATAAGGCAATGGATTCTTATAATGAGTTAATGCGTATCAGCCTTTAGAAAATATGGCTGATATCTTTATTTACAGAATATGTAAAGATGATGTGAAATAAAAGTAAGGAGCAGATGAAATATTTTGGGACTATGAAAGAGAAATTTGAACAGGTAAAAGAATTTGTAGCTAAATTGAGCAGTAAGACAAAAAAGCTGATAGTGGTAGGCGCACTTTTGCTGATTGCTGTTGCTGTGTCAGTTGCGGTTGTATTGAACAACCAGCCGTATGAAGTTCTTTTTTCCGGACTTAGTACAGAAGAAGCGCAGCAGATTGTAGAAAAACTCCAGGAGGATGGAACAGAGTTTAAATATCAAGGTGATTCTACCATTTTGGTAAAGAAGGATGTTCTGGATGTGACAAAAGCGAAGCTGGTACAGGAAGGCTATCCGAAAAGCGGTTTTACATATGATACCTTTATTAATAACGCAGGAATGATGACTACAGATTCTGATAAGCGTACTTATAAGCTTTATGAATTGCAGGACAGAATCAGTTCCACAATCAGGCTCTTTGACAATGTAAAGGACGCCAAGGTTACGATTGCCCTGGGAGAAGAAAGCAAATACGCACTGGATGACAGTGAAGAACAGGCTTCCAGTGCTACGGCAGTGGTGACTATGAAGGATGGCGGTTCCCCTACAAAAGAACAGGCAGCAGCAATTCAGCGCCTGGTTGCCAAGAGTGTACCGAACATGGAAATGGATGAGGTAGCTGTTTTCGACGGAAATGGAAATGATGTAAGTACTTCTAGTGAGCAAAGTAACGTAGATGGTTCTGATGCAGAAGAAATTGCAGGAGTGATTGAAGGACAGATAGAGCAAAAGGTACGGGAAGTACTGGGGCCTGTGTATGGAAATGAAAATGTGAAAATTTCCGCAAGGGCAAAAGTGGATATGCAGCGTCTTATCAGAGAAACTACTACTTACAGTACACCGGATAAAATTAATGACCAGGACAAGACCGGGATTATAAGCCACGAAGAAAGTTCTACAGAGAAATCTTCAAGTGGCGGTGATACAGCAGGCGGAGAAGCAGGAACGGAAACGAATGCGGATACAACGGAATATGCAACAGGAGAAAACGGAAATAATAATGCGCAGTCGGAAAGCGAGACAGTATCTAAGGACTATCTGGTAAACCAGATTAAGGAGCAGGGTCAGGTGGATCCGGGAGTGCTTTCGGATTTGACGGTTTCCGTAGCTATTAATGGAACGGGATATGGAAGTCTGTCAGAACAGCAAATCCGTGATTTGGTAGGAAATGCAGCAGGTATTGACGCCAATGACCGGGAAGGCAAAATTTCTCTGGTAAGCGCTCCGTTTTATAAATCAAATCAGGATGCAGATGATACGGCAGCAGAGAAGAAAGCGGGCATCAACAAAGTCTTTCTGATTGCAGGAGCAGCTGCAGCGGTTCTTCTTGCAGTTGCAGGTGTTTTGATTTTAGTTCTGAAAAAGAGAAAGAAGAAAAAGGCTCAGTTGCTGGCAGAAGCAGAGGCGGCTGCAGCGGTAGAAGATTCATTGGAAGAAGAACGGGAAATTGAGCGCATTAATAGGGAAATGCATGAAATTCAAAATGACAAAGGCATGGAGCTGAAACGAAATATCCGTGACTTTGCAGAGCAGAATCCGGAGATATCCGCTCAGTTATTAAAATCATGGCTTAATGGAGGCGACCAGAATGGAGAGTAGTAAATTGACTCCTGAGCAGAAAGCCGCAGCGGTAATTGTGTCTTTGGGGGCAGAAAAAGCATCGAAGATTTATAAGCATTTAAGTGAAAGAGATATAGAGAAACTGACTATTGAGGTAGCGAAGCTGGGACATCTGGCGCCTCAGGAGACAGAAGAGGTGCTGGACGAGTTTTATAAAACTTGTCTGACCCAGAAGGTGGTTACGGACGGCGGTATGGAATATGCCAGAAGCGTACTTGAAAAAGCATTTGGAGAAGCCACGGCGCAGTCTCTTCTGGAAAAACTGTCAAAGTCTCTGAAAACTATGCCATTTGAATTTATCAGAAAAAGCAGTGTAAAGAACTTGTTTTCTTTCCTGCAGCATGAAAGACCTCAGACCATTGCTCTGGTGCTGTCCTATGCAGAGGCAGACCAGGCAGCTACCGTAATTAGCGAACTGCCTAAGGAGAAAAGGATTAAAGTGGTTGAATGTGTGGCAAGAATGGAGAGCGCATCTCCGGATGCAATTCGCATTGTAGAAGATTCACTGAAGAAGCGGTTTGAAAATATTCTTACAACAGACTATACCACCATCGGCGGTATCGATTATATTGCAGATGTCATGAATCATATGGACAGAGGAAATGAAAAATATATCTTCGACGAACTTGGAAAAGAAGACGTAGAACTGGCAGATACCATCCGCAAGAAAATGTTTGTATTTGAAGATATTGTATCTATGGATAACTGTTCTATTCAGAGATTTATACGCGAATGTGATATTAAAGATATTGTATACGCATTGAAAGGCTCTGATGACAAAATTAAAGAGCTTATCTTCTCGAATGTTTCTACCCGTATGGCAGACAGCATTAAGTCAGACCTCGAAATTACAGTTAATGTACGGCTTCGGGATGTAGAGGAAGCACAGCAGAGAATTGTAGGAGTTATTCGAAAACTGGAAGAAGCAGGAGAGGTGATTATTGTCAAAGGCGGAAAGGATGAGATAATTGTCTAAGATAATGAAGGAACTCGAAGAGGAGCAGGTTCGTTCCTATGACTTCTTTGCCGGCTTTCTGTCAAAAAAAGAGGAAAGCATTCAGTCTGAGGAAGAAGAGGAGGAAGAAGAGGAGCCGGAGCCTTTGGATATAGCAGCAGAAGAGCAGCGGCTGGAGGATATCCGGGAACAGGCGCGCGCGCTTCTTAAAGATGTCAGACAGCAGGCGGAAATTCTTCGGAGAGAGGCATATGAAGAGGGCAGAAAGGAAGGGGAGCAGGAAGGCTTCCGGGTCGCCTATGAGGAGCACAGAGCGATTTTGGACAAGGAAATCCGCAGTATGCAGCAAAACTTTGCCGATGTGCTTGGGGAGGTCAGTATTCAGAAAGACCGAATACTGGAAAAGTATATTGATGATTTAAAAAATATTTCCCTTGCTGTGGCAGAAAAGGTTATTAAGACAAGCATACGTTCCAGCGAGGAAGTGATAAAACGGATGATTCTTTCCGCCACAGAAAAACTCAAAAAAAGACAATGGGCAAAAATCTATATTACGAAATGTAATACCGGAGTGAATATGGAGGTGGATTCGGAACTGATGGAATCTTTAGCGCGTTTGTCAGATAACGTAAAGATTATTACCATGAGTGATGGAGAAGAAGGAACCTGCATTATTGAATTGCCCGATGAGGTGATTGACGCAAGTGTGGGAACACAGTTAGAGAATATCAAAGACATATTGAACAATGTAAGAGTTTGATGGAGTGGTCAGTTATGTTTCAGAAGTTTCCAAGTTTGATTGAGAAAGCAGAAACCATTAGTTACATAGGAAAAATAGAAAATATCGTGGGTATGTGTATGGAATCTTCCGGCAGTCGGGCAAGTATCGGTGATATCGCCATGATTTATAACGAGGAAACCCATAATCAGATTCCTGTGGAGGTTGTGGGCTTTAAGAATGATAAGATACAGCTTATGGCCTATGAGAATATGAGTGGCGTTTCTGCTGGGAGTTTTGTCCGCAATACGAAGCACCGTCTGAAGATTCCGGTAGGAGAGTTTCTGCGTGGGAGAATCATTGATGCCACAGGAAAGCCTATGGATGGTCTGGGAGAGTTTGAATCAGCCAGGCACTATTATGTGGAGAATTCTTATACCAATCCTTTAGAGCGTCCTCCCATAACGGAAAAGCTGGAGTTTGGAATTAAGGCGATTGATGGACTTAATACCATAGGAAAAGGACAGCGTATTGGAATTTTTGCAGGAAGTGGTGTAGGAAAAAGTACGTTGTTGGGTATGATTGCCAGGAATGTGAAAACGGATATCAATGTCATTGCCCTGGTAGGAGAGCGAGGCAGAGAGGTAAGAGAGTTTGTGGAAAAAGACCTGGGACCGGAGGGCATGAAACGGAGTGTACTGATTGTGGCAACCTCTGACCAGCCGGCTATGCTGCGCATGAAGTGCCCTCTGGTAGCGACTACAATTGCGGAATACTTTAAAGACCAGGGAAAAGATGTTCTTTTGATGATGGATTCTCTGACTCGATTTGCCATGGCGCAAAGAGAGATTGGCCTGGCTATTGGAGAGCCTCCGGTTGCCAGGGGTTATACCCCTTCTATCTATGCAGAGTTTCCCAAGCTCTTAGAAAGAAGCGGAAAGTTTGAAAAGGGCTCTATTACCGGTGTTTACACGGTTCTGGTAGAAGGTGACGATACCAACGAGCCGGTAGCGGATACGGTAAGAGGTATTTTGGACGGACATATTGTGTTGAGTAGAAAGCTGGCAAATGAGAACCATTTTCCGGCTATTGACGTAAATGCCAGCATTTCCCGTCTGATGTCTAACATTGCGGACGAGGACCATAAGGCTGTTGCTTCTGCATTGAGAGATATTTTGAGTATTTATGCGAAGAATGAAGATTTGATATCCATTGGTGCGTATAAGGCAGGGACAAATCCCAAACTGGACTTTGCCATATCGAAGATAGATAAGGTAAATGAATTTCTGACGCAGAAGGTGGAAGAACACTTTACAGATGAAGAAATTATTCAAATGATGAAAAATATTTTAGCATAAAGAGGCAATAGGAATATGAAAAAGTTTTTTTTCTCTTTAAATACGGTATTGAATTATAAAGAACAGGCGTTAGAGAGCCTTCGGGGAGAACATGCCAGGAGTCTTATGAAGGTAAGGGAATGTGAAGAAGCTATAGAAGTGCTGGAGGAACAGTACAGGGCCTGCGTAGATGAATTTGAAGAAAAAGAGAAAACAGGAATATCTATTTCCGGTATGAAAGTGTATGAAAGCTATCTGGAAGGGCTGGGCATTCGGATATTAGAGAATGAGAAACGGCTCAAGGTGCTTCAAAGAGAAGAAGAGAAAAAGCGGGATCAGGTAGTGGAGGCAAAAAAAGAATCTACCTCCATTCAGAAACTAAAAGAAAAGAAACAACAGGAATACCGCAGGCAGGAGCAAAAGGAAAACGAGCTTCTCGTAGAAGAGTTTGTATCTACCAGAAATGCCATGGCGAAGCTAAACGGGTAATACTGCGAGAGCAGTTTACTATAAATTTATTTTACTAAAAGAGGAAAGGAGAGAGGATGGAAGCCATTAATTTTTACCGAATGGAAATGCAGGTGAAAAACAGCGTTGAAAAAGGACAGAAGCAGGACAACAAAGACAAAGATTTTCTGGATGTTCTGAAAAATGCTCCTGATAAGGCTCAGGAAAACAGCCAGCAGGAGCAATCGGGAAAAGAAGAGAAACGAGAAATTCCTTTTCAGTCTTTGTATTTTATGATGCCGCAGCAGATGCAGACTGTATCGGTTTCTCCAATTCAGTCGGAAGCCATACAGATATCGATGCAGGAGAATGCTCAGAGCATGGAAGCTGTGCCGACAGCAGAAGGTTCACAGGTGAATACGGCAGATGTTATGTCTACAGAGCTGGTAATGCCTTTGCAGAATGCAGAAACTGTTTTGACAGAAGCACAGTCAGAAGTAGTTCCGGTACAGAAAGAGCAGGCGACAGAAAATACAGCAAATATTCGCGCAGAGGAAGCAGCAAAAGGCGTTCAATTGCAGAAGCGGCAGAATCAGGAGCCGGTTCAGCCCATAAAGGCAAATACAGGAAATGTGTCTGAATATGCCGGAGATAAAAAGAAGACCGGGCAAAATCAGTCTGAAACCAAAGCAGAAGCAATGACAGATTCTGGTATAGAAAAGGGAAACTACCGGAAATCAGAAGTGGTTGAAGCGAAAGAATTAGATAAGGAAGAAACCGGGAAAACGGTAAGAGACAGCGGTGAGGAAGGGATTGTCTATGAAAATCCTCACGGTACTCTGAAAGTTTCCAATGAAAAAGCCTCAGTGACTTCTCCGCAGGTGCTGCAGGTATCTAAGCCGGAGGAGCTGCCGCAGGAAGTAACAAAGGAATTGCTTGTAAAAACCCAGGCAGGACAAAAGGAGTTCGAAATTCAGATTACCCCTGAAAATTTAGGGAAAATCACGGTTAAGGTATTATATGAAAAAGGGGTAAGTACTGTTTCCATTGTGTGTTCAGAAAAGAAAACCATGGAGCTTCTGGCGCAGAGCGCAAAGGAAATCGGCACAGTCATGGAACAGAATCTGGGAAAACCTACCGAGGTATATGTGGAAAAACAGGAGGCAGATAACCTCTGGCAGGAACAGCAGGGAAATGACCATGCGGGAAGAGAATCAGAGCAGCGCAGACAAAAAGAAGAGGCAGAGAAGATGAAGACCGCAGAAAACGGCAGGTTTCTGCAGGAATTAAGATTAGGACTGATATAGAAAGGGAGAAACAAATGGCAGTCAGTGAAGTGAAAGGGAACAGCTATACTTTTAATGAACAGTATGCAACACAGACAGAGGCGGTTCCGGATAACAGTGAAATGTCCATGGATGATTTCTGGCAGCTTATGGCAGCGCAGCTGCAGTATCAGGATATGACAAACCCTATGAGCAACAGCGAAATGATGAATCAGATGACACAGATGGCCACAATGAATGCTATGACACAGGTGTCAAATGCCATTGCAAATTTTGGCGTGGTCACCAACAATCTTTCCCAGGTTACGCTTACAACGTATTCTACCGGAATGATTGGCAGAGAAGTAACGGTTGCTACTGTGGACAATACAGGGAAAGTAAATGGAGAATTGAAGGGTGTTGTTACAGGTGTAGACCTCACAGGAGGACAGTCTATCTACATTGACGGAAAGAAATACAGTCTGTCCCAGATTATGAGTGTAGGAGAAGTCCCGAAGAAAGAGGATGATACAACACAGGAAACCGAAAAACCGGACACAGAAACACCGGAAACTGGGACAGAAGGCGGAGAGAGCTAGGTAGAGTAAAGGCGGTGTATGAAAATGAATCAGATTCATAAGCTTACAGATGTACAGACCTTACGGCTGTCACATGCTGCTGTACAGCAGAAAGCAGATAGTTCCTTTGCAAAGCTGATGAAAAGTGAACTGGATAAGACAGAAGGTGTTCGGTTTTCAAAGCATGCGGCGCAGAGAGTACAGGAGAGGGGAATAGAAGTTTCAGACAGTCTGATGATGGATTTGAATCAGGCGGTAGAAAAAGCAAAATCCAAAGGCGCCAGAGATGTTGTGATTATAGGCAAGGATGGTGCGTTTATTGTAAATGTTCCGCACAATCTGGTGGTTACAACCATGAATGGTGCAGAGATGAAAGAAAACATATTCACGAATATTGACAGCGCTGTCATTTTATAGGCCGGACCATTGAGGAAGCCTGATGTCTGTCCGAATGGCAGGCATAAAGACAGCAAAAAAAGTATTAAAGGAGATAAAGAAAATGGTCAGATCAATGATTGCAGGAGTTGCAGGACTTAAAACACACCAGTCTAAGCTGGATGTTATTGGTAATAACATTGCGAATGTTAATACATGGGGATTTAAAGCGGCCAGCTTTAACTTTGCAGACTCCATGTATTCCACATCCATTAATGGTTCAACAGGTAATGATTTAGCAGGAGGTTCCGGTGGAAAGAATGCTTCTCAGGTCGGTTACGGTGTAACAACGGGTTCTATTTCCACTTCATTTGAAACCGGTGCACCTGCTCCTTCATCCAACCCTATGGATTGTATGATTGACGGTACGGGATTTTTCCTGGTAGGAAATATGGTAAACGGAAGTTTTACCAATGTAGAGGACTCCGGTCTGAGTCTTTCCAGAATCGGTATTTTCCGTGTAGATGGAAATGGATATCTGGTAGATGATATTGGAAGCTATGTATATGGTTATGCGCTGGAGGACGGTACAGGAATTCCTGAAAAACCGGCAACAAACAGTGAATGGACAGTCAAAAATGCAACTGTGCAGGTTACACCCGGTGCTCCAACAAAAATTTCTATTGGTGGTGTTGAAGTAGAAACAACCAAGACAGATTTTAAAGATCAGGTAAAAGACTGGATTACGCAGGTAACAAAAACAGGTAAAGAGTTTGAAGGTTTTACCATTAATCTGAATAATTATGATGAAGCAAAAAGTACGGTGAATATTACGATTAAAGCAAATAAAGCAGGTGCATATGCTAACCCCGGTGATGGAAACCCCGGTGACCCTAATAAAATTAGCAATGCTTGGGGGACGGGTAATACAACCGGTAATGCGGCAGACAACTTTGCTCAGACTGTAATCGGTGCAGACCGTGTACCGGGGGTGGATGCGGTGTATTCGGATGAACTTTCTACCATTCAGATTCCTACAGACCCGGATACAGGAGAACCTTACGACATTCAGAGCTACAAAATCAACGAAGACGGAACCATTATAGGCGTGGATACACAGCAGCGTTCCATTGCCATCGGACAGGTGGCGCTGATTACAGTAGAGAATCCAAGTGGTCTGGATAAAACCAGCGGGTACTATTACAGCATTGGAGCAAATGCCGGAACCGTAAATCATCTGAAGGCAAACGGAGGAGCAGCGGGAAGTATTAAGGGAGGTTATCTGGAAATGGCAAACGTGGATTTGGCAAACGAATTTTCACAGATGATTACCACGCAGAGAGGTTATCAGGCAAACTCAAAAATAATTACAGTTACAGATGAGATGCTGGAAGAGCTTGTAAACATGAAGAGATAGTAAGCTCATGAGAAAAAAATCAACAGGGGAGACCTGTGCTCCCCTGTCATTAAGAAGGCATGGAGAATATAGAGGAGAAAAGGGGGACGGAAGTATGATAATGCTGACAAAATTGAATAATGAACAAATCGTATTGAATTGTGCGCAGATTGAATCGGTAGAGCTTATACCCGAAGCAAAAGTGATTATGATGAATGGAAGATTTTATATTGTTAAGGAAAGTGCAGAAGAGATAATCAGGAAAACAATAGAGTACAATGGAAGTATCCAGAGCTACGTTAATAAATAGAAGGAGATAAAAGATACATTGGAGGTATCGGAATGGACTTAACCAGTATTGTAGGAATTGTGGTTGGAGTGGTTCTGATTATATTTATTGGAATCGGTCCTGCTGAATTGATGAACTTTTGGGATCCGCCCAGTGTGGCAATTGTTCTGGGTGGAACATTGGCAGCCGTAGTGGCAAGCTATCCGCTTAGTGTACTCAAAGCAACATTGAAACATACAAAAATTTTATTTCAGGGAAATCGATATAATATCCGGAATTTAATCGACGTTTTGGTGGAAATGGCAGAGATTGCCAGAAAAAACGGGCTTCTGGCGCTGGAAGAAAAGGCAAATCAGCAGGAGGATATGTTTTTTAAACAGGGACTTATGCTGATTGTAGACGCTACAGAGCCGGAAGAGGTACGCAGCATTATGGAAAACGAACTGGATATTATGGACCAGAGACATGAGGAGTGTCTGGGAATTTACGAGAGGGCTGCAGGTGTTGCCCCGGCTTTCGGTATGATTGGAACACTGGTAGGTCTGGTAAATATGTTGAACAGCATGGATATGGAATCCGGTGCTTCTGCAACCATTGGCCCTGCAATGGCAACTGCACTTATCACTACGTTCTATGGCTGTATTTTAGCACATTTGTTTTTTTCACCCATAGCAAAAAAATTGAGGATTCGAAATGAAGAAGAGCTTTTGTACAAGCAGATTCTGATAGAAGGCATCCTGGCAATTCAGTCAGGAGATAATCCTAAATTCCTCAAGGAAAAGCTTCTTACCTTTTTAAGTCAGAATGAAAGGGAAAAAATGCTGGAGGGAGAAGGAAACGAAAAGAAAAAAGGAAACAAGTCGAGAAAGAAATAGGCAGGGTGAAATGTGATGAGAAAAAGAAAACGAAACTCCAGTTCAGAAGGCGGTCCTAACTGGATGGATACATATGGCGATATGGTCACATTGCTTTTGTGTTTTTTTGTATTATTGTATTCGATTTCTTCTGTTGACCAGTCTAAATGGATCAAGCTGGTAGAAAGTTTTAATCCGGAGGCTGTGGAGAAGGCGCAAAATGCTGCTAACACTGCTGCAGGAGGAAATAATACAGCTGCAAAAGACGGAGAAAGCACAGCGGATGTCGCATTTGATGACTTGTATGAGCAGCTGAAGGCGGCGGTAAAAAATGCGGGAATGGAATCAGATGTGGATTTGTATAAAGGTGAAGGCTATACCTTTGTAAGATTTCGGGATACCGTGTTTTTTGATGGTGACAGCTCTGTTATCAGGGAGGAGGGAAAGGTAATTCTGGACAGCTTTGCAAATGCCATTACACCTGCAAAAGATAGTATTAAAGAAATTCAGGTGCTGGGACACACGACCCAGGCATATTCGGACTGGCAGAACAATGTGGAGAATGACAGAGTTCTTTCAGCAGAAAGAGCAGCAAATGTTACTGCGTATCTCCAGAGAAAAAGTCTTGTATCACCTGAAAAACTGGTATCAGTAGGATATGGACAATTCAGACCCATTGCTCCTTTTGATACACCTGAAAACAGGGAAAAGAACAGGAGAGTGGAGATTATTATTACCAAGACCAATTCTGTGGAAAAAAGTCTGGATGAATATTATGAAAGTATGAAAGAAGAAAACAAGTAAAGGCAGGTGTTCACAAAATGGCAGACGTGCTGTCACAGAGTCAGATAGATGCATTGCTGAATTCAATGCAGAATACAGAAACCAATGAAAGTGTCGTTAAAGAGCCGCAGCCAGAAAAAAAATACAGAAAATACGATTTTTACAGTCCTAAGAAATATACAAAAGATAAGCTAAAGATGTTAAGGAGTATTTATGACAACTACTCCAGAATTGCCACTTCTTTAATCAACGGTCTGTTTCGTGTAGCCAGTGAAGTTGAAGTAATTGGTGTAGAAGAGCAGCGTTTCTATGAGTTTGGAAATGCGTTAAACGAGACGGATATTATAACGCTTGCAAGGGCAGAGCTGCAGGACCATTCCAAAAACCCGCCCATGATTTTCCATATTTCTCCCGTTCTCATGGGGGCTATGATTGACAGAATGCTGGGCGGTACGGGAACCGACAGTCAGGTGGACGGCTCTTATACTTATACGGATATAGAAATCGCATTATACGAGAGCATTATACAGCATTTGGTGCGTATCACACAGGACGTCTGGGCAAGTTACATTCATATGAATGTGGAATATGACAGAATAGAAGAAAATCCCAGTATGTTTCAGGGTATCAGTGTGGATGAAACCGTTGTCATTATTATGTTGAGAATATCCATGGGTGAAAATATTGAAGGCGCTATGAATATCTGTATACCGGGAACGCTGTTGTTTAATATTTTTGATATTATAGAAAAGACAAAGCACCTTGCGGATAAAGACAGCGAAAATGCCCAGAGAGATAATAAGGAAGAAATTTTGGACAGCATTAAAGAGTCCAGGATGGAGGTTATGGCACAGCTCGGCGTAGCCAGAGTAAATCTGGACGATATTTATAATCTGCGTGTAGGTGATGTCATAGATTTAAATAAGCCGCAGGATTCTAATATTTCCCTGCATATCGCCGGACAGCCATGGTTTAAGGGCAAGCTTGGCGTTCACAACAAAAATATTGCGGTAAAAATTGAGGAGCGCGTTGAAAGTAAGAAAAGTGACATAGCAGTATAAGAAACAGATGGGGTTTTATCTTATCTGTATCTATAAAAAATAATAAATTTAAAGAGAGGTAATGAAAAAAATGGCAAAGATTTTATTAGTAGATGATGCAGCGTTTATGAGAATGATGTTGAAATCAACATTGACACAGGCAGGGTACACAGAGGTTGTAGAAGCAGCAGATGGTGTTCAGGCAGTAGAAATGTATAAGGCAGAAAAGCCCGATTTGGTATTTATGGATATTACCATGCCAAATAAAGATGGATTAGAGGCATTAAAGGAAATTAAAGCCTTTGATGCAGGGGCAACCGTTGTTATGTGTTCTGCAATGGGACAGGAAGCTATGGTTATGGATTCTATTAAATCAGGCGCAAAAGATTTTATTGTAAAACCTTTTAAACCGGAACGTATTTTGTCAACAGTTAAGAAAATCCTTGGATAATCAATGGGATAGAGAGGTAAAAAAATGTCTTTTTTGAGTTCTTTTGATATCAGCGTCTCCGGACTGACTGCCCAGCGGCAGCGGCTGGATGTGGCGGCTGAAAATATTGCAAATATCAATACGACCAGAACAGAAAGCGGAGGTCCCTACCGCCGTAAAATCGTTTCTTTAGAGGAAAAACCGGTAAGCACCTTCCAGTCTGAATTCAACAGTCGCTTAAAGCAGGATTCAGCGTCTAAAGGCGGTGTGCGTGTTTCACAGATTACAGAAGACCAGAGAGATTTAGAACCGGTTTATGACCCGGATCATCCGGATGCAAATGAAGATGGGTATGTCATGATGCCCAATGTGGACCTTGTAAAGGAAACAGTAGACGGAATGGAAGCTACCAGGTCCTATGAAGCAAATATTACAGCTTTTAATGCAATTAAGCTTATGGCTCAGAAAGCATTGGAAATAGGAAAATAAGTAAGAAATTACTATAGGAGGAGAAAAGGGCAGTATGGGTTCTAAATATTTTAGTGATTTGGAGATAGACGCCATAGGCGAAATCCTGAATATCAGCCTGGGAGCATCAGCCACCGCTGTTTCCACAATGCTTAATACCAGGGTAGACATTACCACTCCTGTTGTAAAAATTGTCAGCAAAGACGAGTTTAAGATGGACAGAGTGGAACCGGCGGTAGGAGTAGAAATTACTTACATATCCGGCCTTGAGGGAAGCAATATTATGCTGTTGAAGCGGCATGATGTAAAAGTAATTGTGGAAATGCTCATGGGTGTGTCTATGACAGACGAAGAGTTTGAATTGAATGAAATGAATATCAGTGCAGTATGTGAAGTGATGAACCAGATGATGGGATCTTCTTCTACTGCGTTGTCTGAATTTTTAGGGAAAATGGTAAATATATCTACGCCGATTTCCTTTGAAGTTGAGAACGAACAGGAGTTTATAGAGAAATATTTTGCAGATGACGAATCCAAGGTAGTGGTAGGCTTTTCATTGAAGATTGCCGATAAGCTGGAGAGTGAGTTTTTCAATGTTATGCCTATCAGTCTGGCGAAAGAGCTTGTTGAGGGATTTCTTCCTGAGGATCAGGTTGTAAAAACGGCGTCTGTGAAAGAACAAGTGCCAGAGAGAAGTGCAGGAAGTGAGAGCCAGCAGAGACGTAATCTTTCACAGGAGGAGATTGAAAAACTCCTTAATGCGGAGTCAGAGAACCCTGCAGCCGTATCTTCTGAAAACACCCAGGAAGCAACGTTTTCCCAGCCTGTACAGCCTCAGGTTTCTGATACGCAGCCGACAGCGCCGCAGCAGGCGCAGCCATATCCCGACACTTCTATGCTGCAGATGCAGATGATGCAGCAAATGATGCAGCAGATGCAGCAAATGATGCAGCAGCTGGATGAAAGGCGAAATACACCGGAGCCGAAGCTGATTAATGTACAGCCGGCAGCAAGACCTAATTTAAACCAGGATAATACCATAGCTCTCCAGGAAGCGCAGGAAGAAAATATGGAGTTGATTATGGGTGTTCCTCTGGAAATTTCAGTAGAAATCGGAAGAACGAAAAAGCTGGTAAGAGATATTCTGGACTTTACAAAGGGCTCTTTAGTTGTGTTGGATAAGCTGGCAGGCGAACAGGTGGACTTGTTTGTAAATGGACAATGTATTGCCAAGGGCGATGTTGTAGTGGTGGAAGATAACTTTGGTATTCGAATCACAGAGATTATGAAAATCAACCTGGCAACTCTGGAATAGGAAAGGAAAATTATGTGGAGTGTGCTTCTGACTTTTTTAGCGGCTGTTTTTATTATTTATCTGAGTTATCTTTGTAGTAAATACATAGGAAAGGGAATGAACAGAAACGGAAATTCCCGTTATATGCGTCTGATTGACCAGCTTATGATAGGACAGGACAGGTATGTTGCCGTAGTACAGGTAGGAGAGAAATATCTGCTCATAGGTGTCACATCAGGACAGATAAATCTTCTGAAGGAATTAAAAGAAGAGGATTTATTTCTCCTGAATCCTGATGGGGCAGATGGCAATGCGAAGACACCGGATTTCAAAGAGCTGATGGCTAAGTTCGGAAAGCTGACAAAAAAAGAGAGGTAAAGGAAAATGTACGATTCATTAATAAATGTCAATGGAAATCAGGTTCCTACACTGGAAATATTATTGTTGCTGACGATTGTATCACTTTTACCTTCTTTTATTATTATGATGACTTCTTTTACCAGAACCATCATCATTTTGTCTTTTTTGAGAAATGCTCTTGGAATTCAGCAGACCCCGCCTAACATGGTGTTAGTGGGAATCGCCTTATTTTTAACTTTGTTTATTATGGACCCTGTAATTAAGGAAATAAATACGGAGGCATATACCCCCTATAAGAATCAGGAAATTACTCAGGAAGAAGCTTTGGAACGGGCGCAGGTGCCTTTGAAAGAATTTATGCTGAAGCAGACGTAGAAAAGCTCACTGAAGCTGTTTATGGATATGGCAGATGTAGAATTGGAAAAGGATGAAAATCCGGACAGTCTCTCCATGTCCGTCATTGTTCCGGCTTTCATGACAAGTGAATTAAAACGTGCTTTTATTGCAGGATTTCTGCTGTTTATTCCATTTATGCTGATTGATATTATTGTTTCCAGTACCCTGATGTCCATGGGAATGATTATGCTTCCTCCGGCCATGATTTCTCTGCCCTTTAAGCTATTGCTGTTTGTCACGGTAGATGGCTGGAGTCTATTGTTTTCTACTATTGTTAAGAGCTTTCGATAGAGGGAAAGGAGTTACAAATGAGCAACGGAGAGGTTTTAGATCTGATGTATCAGGTGTTTGTGCTGGCTGTTCAGCTGGGCGGTCCTATTTTGATTATCAGTATGCTGGTGGGCGTACTGATTTCCATTATTCAGGCGGCAACCCAGATTCATGAGCAGACGATTACGTTTGTACCAAAGCTTATTGTAATCGGATTAATTTTGGTATTTACAGGCGGCACGATGCTGCAGACACTTCAGGATTTTACCATACAGATTTTTCAAATGATACAGGGATAGAAAGTCGGCAAGGAGAGAAAAAATGCTGTTTGATAGTACCGCACAGATAACTTTATTTTCACTGATATTGATGAGGATGTCAGGATTTATATTGCTTAATCCCATACTTGGCAGGAGAAATATACCGGCAATAGTAAAAGCGGGCTTTATCTTTATTTTGACGACAGCAATCTATTCTTTTTCTAAAGGAGAGGCTTTCGATATCACCAGCCCTCTGGAATACGGCTTTCTGCTTATCAAGGAATTTGCAGCGGGCTATGTGCTGGACTTTGTGACAGAATTGTTTTTGTTTGTAATTACTTTTGCCGGCTATATCATGGATTTTCAGATGGGAATGTCCATGTCAACGGTATATGACCCCCAGAGCAATGCCCAGCTTCCCATAACGGGAAGTTTGCTGCAGGCCTTTTATGTGATGTTGTTTTTTGCGGTAGACGGTCATCTGGCTTTGATGAAAATACTGCTTACATCGGCAGAAATCGTTCCGTATGGAGGTATTATATTTACCCAGGGACTGGCAGCCAGAATGATTGACTTGTTTGTGGAGTGTGTGGTGATGGGGATTAAATTTGCCTTTCCTATTCTGGCAGCAGAGTTTCTTGTAGAGATAGGAGTAGG
>DXFK01000006.1 GCA_019114495.1 Candidatus Blautia stercoravium | reverse complement strand
ACCTCACTGTTTTAATAAGATTTTTTACTAACCCTCCAAAGTCAGTAATCTTATTTTACTCTGAGGTATTTTCTTTTCTCAACCTTCTTTCTTAGAATTCCCTATATTTGAATTATACAGGAAGCTCCTTTATTCTTTTCTGCATCCGCCCCAGCTTTTCCTGAGCCGTACGTTTTCGAAAACTCTCACCTTTAAACTGAACCGGCACGCACATCTCCAGCAACCGGTCATAAATCCTGGCATGTGCTATATCCTGCGGATTCTTTAACTCCTGCAGCGTCAGATTTGTCGTCACAATCAGGGGCTTCCCGCTCTGATATCTTCCGTCAATCACCGCATAGATCTGTTCCAGTCCGTACTCTGTTCCCCGCTCCATTCCAAAATCATCCAGAATCAGCAATGGTACTCTGCACAGATTTTTTATGTATGTGTTCTTCTCTGAAAAATTAGCAGACAGATCATTCAGCACTTCTGCAAAATTGTTCATACGTACTTCTATCTCCTGTTCCAACAGTGCATTGGCAATACAGCCCGCCAGAAAACTTTTCCCGGTTCCCACTGCTCCCCAGAAGAGGTAGCCTGTATTTTCCGCCTTCATTGTTTCCCAGTCTTTCACATAAAGCTTTGCAAGCACGGTATTTTCGGAAAGTCCCTTATCATTCTTAAATGTCCATTCCTTCATGGATCTATTCGAGAAACAATGTTCCTTCAATTCTCTGACTACAGCTTCATGGCTTTGCTGTCCCCGGTACTGTTCCTCCTCTTTTCTCTTTTGCCTCCGGCACTCACATTCACGCGGATGTTTTTTTATTCCCAAAACTCCGACTTTTTCCTGATCGAAATAAGCCTCCTTCGGTTCATGGCATTGTCCACAATACAGGAGCCTGTCTATTTCCCGGATCTCCTGTTTCAATTCTCCATATTCTGTTTCGGAGAGAAACACATTGTGATATTTTCCATAGGCAGAGCGCGCTTCTCTCTCTCTTTATTCATTTGACTATATATCATTTGACTATTACTCATTTTATTAGGGGATACTTTTCTATCCCTCACAGGGACAGTTTTCTTTCCCTCATAAGTATCTTTTTCTTTCCCTATGGGGGATAGTTTTCTTTCCTTCACAGGGACACTTTTCTTTCCCTCTGCCGGGATTCTGACATACAGCAGATTGGGCTTTGAAAAACCCTGCTTTTGTCTTTCTAAAAGTCCGGCATCTTCCAGTTCATTCAAAGCTTTCTTAATGGTCATATGACTCTTTTCCAACACTTGCGCCAAATCCATGATTGGGTAAATCACGTAAATATACCCTTTTTCATTCTTCCATCCGTTATTCCTTGAAATCTTGGAGCGATCCAGCAACAAAGCATACAGAATCCTGGCTGTCTGGGTCAGGTTCATATCCAACAGAAACCGTGGGTAAGGAATGAAATCTCTGATCAAGGTCTGCTCTGTCAAATATTCCATCTGGTTTCTATTCTTCACATCCATCCTTTTGTTTCTGTCTGATTTTCCGCCGGCGACTTCGCTTGGATTCATAACAGGGGCAACAGACAATCACAGTCCGGAAACTCTGCTTGCAGTCTCCAACGCATTTCCTACAGGTGTCGTTGTGGGCAACCCGCCCTCTTTCATTGAGAAAAAAAGGCCAATTCCTGTTTTCTTTTCTTGCTCATTCTCGGCACAGACATTCCTCCTTCCTGCCGCCAGTACCCGGTACAGGACAGCGAAATATGGTCGCGTTTCGGTATCATTTTTTGCATTTTTTGCCCTTTACGACAGGCTTTTTTGACCTCAAATATATTTGCCTATGGTTTATCCTATCTGGCGGCAGAAAACGCTGTTTGGTCATGTTTCGGTATCCCTGCTGCCATAATCTACCCTCCTTAATGGATATTTCAATTCCTGCTTTTGATTGCAGGAATATGAATCAATTCTCTATATAATGCTTCATCACTGTTTTTACATCTAAATAATGCTCTATGATTTGATGATTATTATTGTTTAGCCTGCCAAACGGAGTTAGCAAATCTAAATGCAATTTGGCGGTTTTCATGCCAGGTAAAAGCAATGCACTATAGGTCATGATTCTACGTTTCTGGTTCACATAGTTGTCCATTATTGCATTGTAGACGAACTGCTTATAGTTTAATTCCGTAACATCGCCATAATACTTCGAATCAAAAACATACTGCTCATTCTCGCAAGCACCATAATGGTCCAATTCCACTTCAAAGCGATGCGAAGATGCATCGATTACATATGTCATTGGTCTAAATGAAACAGATGACTTAGTAATTGTTTCATCAAATAGAATCTTGTTATTCATTGTGTCGATTCCTACAAAACAGTCATTTAAATATTTGTTAACCATTGTCTGCCAAATAATATTGAAGTAATTAATTTTCACATGAACAGAACCGCCACGTTTTTGGGTATCCAACTCCTCAAAAAAGCATATCAATGAATCAACCAAGTTTTTGTGTATATCCTTAAATACATGATTCTTCACTTGATGCAGTTGCTTTAGGACATACCCTCTGTTGGCTATAAAATCCATTGACGCCTTTTGCGAATTAACAGGTTTCAATTGCAGGAAATAAGGAAAACAATGCAGCGTATAATTTATGA
>DXFK01000064.1 GCA_019114495.1 Candidatus Blautia stercoravium | reverse complement strand
GAAACTAACGTAAATACTGGATAGAAAAAGTCTGAAATCCGGCCTCCTGCATTGACAGAAAAAGGCATTTGTGCCATTATATATCTTGGAATCTATTGAAAGCAATAAATAAAGAAGGAAAAAAGATGAGCGGAGAATTACTGGAATTAAAGAACATAAAGAAGAATTTTGGAGAGACAGACGTATTGAAAGGTATTACCCTGTCGATTCAAAAGGGAGAATTTCTCACCTTTTTGGGTGCCTCCGGATGCGGGAAAACCACCACCCTCAGAATTATTGCCGGACTGGAAGCCCCGGAAGAGGGACAGGTGCTTTTGGAGGGAAAAGATGTGACTGACTTGCCGCCAAACCAGAGAGATATTAATACGGTGTTTCAAAATTATGCATTGTTCCCTCATATGAATGTGGAAGCAAATATCGGATACGGTCTGCGGATAAAAAAACAGCCGAAAGCGGAAATCCGGGCTAAGGTGAAAAACATGCTGGAATTAGTACAGCTGGAAGGATATGAGAAGCGTATGCCTTCTGAACTTTCCGGAGGACAGAAGCAGAGAGTGGCTATTGCAAGAGCCCTGATTAACAGTCCGAAGCTGCTGCTTTTAGATGAGCCTTTGGGCGCATTGGATTTAAAGCTGCGCCGCACCATGCAGACAGAACTGAAAAGACTGCAGAAAAAGCTGGGTATTACATTTCTTTATATCACCCATGACCAGGAGGAGGCCATTAATATGTCAGACCGCATTGTGGTCATGCGGGAGGGCATGCTGGAGCAAATCGGGACACCGGATGAGATTTATAACCATCCGAAAACCGCTTATGTGGCAGATTTCGTGGGAAATGCCAACATTATAGAAGGAGTGGTACAGGAAATCAGACAGGAGAAAATCCGGGTGCAGATACAGGGACAGAGGATGGAGGCAGAGGCCGCAGAAGGTATGAAAGTCGGTGAAAAGGTGAAACTGGCTGTTCGAAGAGAAAATCTGCAGGTGTGTACAGAAGGCGAAAATGGCCTGGAAGCTGTTGTGACAGATAAGTCTTTTCAGGGAGGCCAGCTTCATGTTGCCCTACAGTTGAAAAATGGAGAAGAACTGGTGGCAAGCCGTTACGGTATGGATGCCCGGATTGTACCGGGGCAGAGGGTACACGCAGTCTGGAAACCGGAGCATGCGGTGCCTGTAGATGTAAAACAGGAGGCAGAACCATGAAGAAAAAGAAATCCTTCGGACTGTTTCTTACAGTGCTGCCCCTGTATTTCTTTACCCTTTGCTTTGTCCTGGGGCCGCTGCTTTACATGATTGCCCTCAGCTTTGCCTCCAGAGGTGACGGTTCTTCTGTAGTCTGGAATTTTACTCTGGACAACTACAGGAAAATCGGAGAACCTGTCTATCTTCAAAGCTTTGTACAGTCCTTTCAGCTGGCTTTTACCAGCACAGGATTGATTATCCTTCTGGGATATCCCTTCGGATACTACATGGCAAAGCTCTCTCCCAAATGGAAAAAGCGCATGATGCTGCTGATTATGGTGCCTTTCTGGACCAGCTCCCTGATTCGCATGTATGGCTGGATTATTATTTTACAGGCCAAAGGTGTTTTAAACGGAATTTTGATGAAGTTGGGAATCCTGGAAGAACCTTTGAAAATTTTGTATTCCTATCCCGCCGTAGTTATCGGCATGATTTATGCCCTACTGCCGTTCATGGTGCTGGCCGTGTATTCCAGTGCAGAGAAAATGGACTGGTCACTGCTTGAGGCGGCCAGGGATCTGGGGGCAAATGGAATACAGGCCTTTTTTACTGTTACGTTCAAACTGACTCTTCCGGGACTTCTGACGGGAATTATTCTGACCTTCATTCCTTCCATGGGACTGTTTTTCATTGCAGACATTCTGGGAGGCAATAAAATCGTGCTGGTGGGAAGCGTGATACAGGATCAGCTGACCAGGGGCAGCAACTGGCCCTTTGCGGCAGCGCTGGCTGTAGTGCTCATGATGCTCACCTCCCTGATGATACTGGTATACAGAAAAGTTACCCATGTGAAAGATTTGGAGGGATTGTTTTGAAAAAGAAATGGAAATGGTCTAATCTGTACCTTGGTCTTATGATTTTCCTGATGTATCTGCCTTTGGTGGTGGTCGTGGTCTTTTCTTTTAATGAATCCAGGTTGTCGGCAGAATTTACGGGATTTTCCCTGAAATGGTACAAGGTGCTGGCAGCGGACAGAGATTTAAAAGAAGCGCTGGGAAACAGTATTGTTCTGGGCGCATTGAGCTGCCTTAGCGCAGCGGTTATTGGAACCTTGGGAGCTGTAGGTATGGCAAGAGTCCGGTATCGGAGCAAAGGTATGATGGAGTATCTGTCTACAGTGCCTATCATGATACCGGAAATTATTCTGGGTATGGTATTTCTGGTATTTTTTTCAATGCTGGAACTGCCCTTTGGTATGATAACTCTGGTGATTGCACATACTACCTTTTGTATTCCCTATATTTTCATGATGGTAAAGGCACGTCTGGCAGGGTTGGATAAATCTCTGGAAGAGGCAGCAAGAGACCTGGGAGCAGGCCCGGTGCGGACATTTTTTGATATTACTGTGCCGCTCATTGCTCCGGCGGTGCTATCCGGAAGTCTTTTGGCGTTTGCCATGTCATTTGATGATGTGGTTATCAGTATTTTTGTCAATGGACCGAGATTGAATACCCTTCCTGTGAAGGTTTATGCCCAGTTAAAAACAGGAGTAACGCCGGAAATCAACGCCTTATGTACTGTGATTCTGGTGGTGATTGTCCTGGTGCTTTGTATCTGGAATTTTATTGGAAAATGGACCGGGAAACATAGAAAAAGTGAATAGAGAGAAAGGAATGAATATAATAATGAAAAAAAGAGTATTAGCAATTCTTCTTTGCAGTATTATGGCAGGAAGCCTGCTGAGCGGCTGTGGCGGAGAAAAGGAGGAAAACAATAAGGAACTGGTGCTGTACACGTGGGAAGGGCTCTTTCCCCAGGAGGTTCTGGACAACTTTGAGAAAGAGAAAGGAATCCGTATTATCAGTTCCAATTTTGATTCTAATGAAACCATGTTGGAGAAGGTGCAGCAGTCAGATGGAAAAGATTATGATGTGGTTATTGGTGATGATTACATCATTGAACAGGTGGTCAATAACGGTCTGGCAAAGGAACTGGACAAGTCAAAGCTGAGCAATTATGGGAATATCAATCCCCTGTATCAGAGTCAGTTTTACGACCCGGACAACAAATATACCATTCCCCATGGCGCAGGGATTCCTCTGATTGTCTATGACCCGGAGCAGGTGGACTTTGAGATAACTGGGTATGAAGATTTATGGAACTCCAAACTGGAAGATAAGATTGCCATCATTGCCAGCTATCGTGCAGTGGAGGGAATGGTGCTTCTGACTATGGGAAAAAGCATGAACGAAGAAGATCCGACAGTGATAAAGGAGGCAGGGGAAAAGCTGGTCAGTCTGGCTCCCAATATCCGTATGATTCAGGATACGAATACCCAGAACGCCCTGTTAAATGGAGAGGCGTCTGTGGCTATCTTATATACGTCCCAGGTTATTGCGGCTTTACAGGAAAATCCGAATTTGAAGGTGGTTTATCCAAAGGAGGGACTGGGATTCGGAATTATGAACTTCTTTATTCCTAAAAATGCACCGGATACAGAGGAAGCTTATGAGTTTCTGAACTATATTCTGGAGCCGAAAGTGGCTGCAAAATGCTTTGACTTTGTGGGCTATTACTGTACAAATAAAGCGGCAGATGACCTGGTAAATCCTGATTTGGTGGTACCGGACTCTGTAACAAAGGGAGAAATTATTCAGAATGTCAGTACAGAAGCAGAGGAAGTTTACAACCAGAACTGGACAGAATTTAAAGCAGCATGCGATTAATGCGGGAGGCAGAGCGTATGGAAAAGAAGGTAAAAATTACGGTAGTGGGAATTGGCGGTGTCGGCGGATATTTAAGCGGTATGCTGACAAAAACCTATGAAAATGTAACTCTGGTGGCCAGAGGAGAACGAAAAAAATCTCTGGAAAAAGAAGGCCTTCGTCTGCATAGCCAGTATCACGGAGAAATCACAGCCAGAGCGAAAAAAGTTGTGGAAAGCGGACAGGAGATACGGGACATACAGGACTTTATTTTCCTTTGTGTAAAGAATTATTCTCTGGAAGAAGTGTGCCGGGATTTACAGTCCTGCATAGATGAACATACCGTCATTCTTCCCATTATGAACGGAGCAGATACTGCAGAGCGGACAGAGAAATTCTTTGAAAAAGGAATTGTGGGAGAAGCTGTGATTTACATTACCGCTTTCTTTAATTCGGATTATTCCATTACTCAGATTGGCAATTACGCGAAGATTTATGTGGGAAAAACCAATGCCAAAACCGAGGAAGCAGAAGGCGTAAAACGGGCCTGTGACTGTCTGAAAGAGGCCGGTGTGGACTGTCGATATGCATTGGACAGTCAGGCGGCCGTATGGGAAAAATACATATTTAACTGCGCTTATAACGTGCTGACTGCCTATTACATGGAAATGACCGATACCCTGCAGACTTCTCCGGAAAAATGCAAAGAATTTAAAACACTGCTGGAAGAAGCCTGTGCGGTTGCTTTGGCAAAGCATATTTCCATCCGGGAAGGCTATGTGGAAAGCGAATACAAACGCTTTATGAATCTGGACCCAGGCTCCACCAGTTCTCTGAAAAGAGATATGGAAGCAGGGCGGAAAAATGAACTGGAAACCTTCAGCGGGTATCTGATAAAAGAAGCAAGGCGGCTTCAGATTCCTGTTCCTATTTCAGAAAAAATGTATGAAAATCTGAAGGCAAGGTAAGAAACAGTCCATATCTTAAAAGGATAAAAAAATATCGAAAAACGATAAAAACATATTGAAAAACAGTTTCATCTGTGGTATCCTG
>DXFK01000063.1 GCA_019114495.1 Candidatus Blautia stercoravium | reverse complement strand
ACGACAACGTAACAAAACCACACTTAGGTCTGGTTTTCGGTGTTCTTACTGACTTGTATCATCTTATAATATTCAGATTGGAAGATTTTTTGTATACATATAAATTTGCTCCTTGGTTATCCTCTTAAAATTTATAAAAAGGTTTTGTAGTCCTCATAATTTTTTGCCAGAAGTTCCGGCGTATTCAATCCATATGGACATTTTTTCATACATTTATTGCAGTGCATACAACCATCGATTTTCTGCATTTTTGCCTGCCATTCCGAAGACAGCCATGCTGTCTGAGGTGCTCTTCGGAGCATCAAACTCATACGGGCACAGTTATTGATTTCGATTCCGGCTGGACAGGGCATACAATAACCACAGCCACGGCAGAAATCTCCGGAAAGCTGTTCCCTGTCTTTTGCAATTTCCTCCTGCAGTTCTTTCGTCAGCTGCGGGGGACAGACATCATATGAGAGAAATTCATCCAGTTCTTTTTCCTTCTGGATACCCCAGATAGGCGCCACATATGAAAACTGCGGCTGGGCCATAAAGGCATAAGCGGCGGCAGAATTGTGAATCAGTCCGCCGGAAAGTCCCTTCATGGCAATAAATCCCATATCTGCTTCCTTACACTGTTCTGCCAGCTTGATATCTGCATCAGCGGCAAGATAGGAAAATGGGAACTGCATGGTTTCATATAAACCAGAGGCAATGGCCTCGTTTGCTACTGCCAAACGGTGATTAGTAATACCGATATGGCGGATTTTTCCCTGTTCCTTTGCCTTAAGAGCGGCCTCATAAAGTCCTGTGCCGTCTCCCGGTCTGGGGCAAAAAGCCGGATTGTGGAACTGGTAAATATCAATATAATCCGTCTGCAGCTTTAAAAGGCTCTCATCCAAGTCTTTCCAGAAATCCTTTTCATTCTGAGCTGTTGTCTTGGTGCTGATAACCAGCTTTTCCCGTGTATAGGAAAAAGCTGCTCCCAGTTTCTCTTCGCTGTCAGAATAAGCTCTTGCAGTATCAAAATAATTGACACCGTGATAAAAGGCTTTCTGCAGCAGATATACGGCCTCAGCCTTTGTAATTCTCTGAATGGGAAGCGCTCCGAATCCGTTCTTGTTTACTTCGAGTTCTGTTTTTCCAAGTCTTACTTTCTTCATTTTGCTTCTCCTACTATGTAAATCAATGGGAAATTATTCGTAATCCAGGCAAGCTCTCTCTGTAACATAAGGGCGGACATATGTATCTGCCACTTTTACATGCTCCGGATGGGAACCGTAAACAGCTACATCCTCTGCTTTTTCCAGAGTAGTAACCAGTGCCATATCATGTGTGCTGGAAGCCAGCGGCTGTTCTACAAAGTCGACGCTTAAAAGCCCCGGAACTTTTCCTACCAGTCCTTTTAAATGATCTGCCATAGCCTGTTTCAGCTGTGGTTTTTGACTTTCTTCGATTTCCGGTTTGAATTTCCACATAACAATGTGATGTACCATAATTTCCATCTCCCTTTTTTGTTAAGATTTTTCCTGCGTCACTATTTTAATACACCAAAATCCCTGTTGTCAACTGCAATCCTCAGGAATCTGTAAGTGTGTGTTTCTGGTTTATCCGGCTTAAGGATGCGTGAAAAAGTTTATCAAAAACCAGTCCATACACAGAATCCGGAAAATTTTATTTTACTACCTTGATAGTTTCAATTACCGGCTGATTTTCCGGCAAAACGGTTCCGTTCTGGTCTTCCACTGACACATCTTTGCAGATTTTATCTACTACATCCATACCTTCTGTGACATATCCGAAAGCCGCATACTGTCCGTCCAAATAGGTGCTGTCTTTCTGCACAATAAAAAATTGGGAACTGGCGCTGTCATAGTCCTGGGAACGCGCCATGGAAATAGCGCCTCTGGTATGGGAAAGAGAATTTTCCACTCCATTTTCAGAAAATTCTCCCTTGATTGTTTCGTCAGAGCCGCCGGTTCCGTTTCCTTTAGGGTCACCGCCTTGAATCATAAAGCCATCTATAATACGGTGAAAGGTCAGCCCGTCATAAAAACCTTCCTCAGTCAGTTTCAGAAAATTTTCCACAGTAAGAGGCGCTGCTTCCTTGTCCAGTGCTACCTCAATGGTTCCATAATCTTTTACCGCAATTTCTACCTTTGTACCAGCACTGTTATCCGTCTGTTTTTCAGCAGTCTCTTTATTCTGGGAATTTTCTGTCTGACTGCTGCTTTCCTTTTTGCTTTCTTCCTTTGTTCCGCAGCCGGTAAAAAGTGCTGCGGTCAAAACCCCTGCAAGTAATAAGGCTGTTGTTTTCTTCATTTTTCTGTCTCCTGTCTGTCACGTTTATGCTTTTATGGCCCAACGCATTTTAGTAGAACGGGCCCGGCTGTTTTGATTACACTCTTCTTTGGAAGGGCGGATAACCTCTTTGGCAATATCCCGATAAATACCCTCCCGGTAAAAACTCTGGAAAGATTTTTTTACCATACGGTCTTCCCCGGAATGGAAGGTGAGAATCGCCACTCTTCCCTGTGGTTTTAAAATCTCCGGCAATTTTTCAAGAAAGGCCTCCAGTACCTCAAATTCACTGTTCACATCAATGCGCAGTGCCTGGAAGGTTCTTGCACAGGACTTTTTCACCGCTTCTTTTTGCTCTGCCTTTGGAAGACGGACAAGCGCCTTTTCAATGACTTCTTTCAGTTTTGTGGTGGTGTCAATCAAATTCCCTTTTCTCTGTTCGGAGAGAATGGCCATAGAGATTTCTCTGGCATACGGTTCATCAGAATTTTCCATGAGCATTCCTTCCAGTTCTGCCTGAGAAATGTCTTTTAATCTCTCTGCTGCGGAAATCCCCTTTTCCGGATTCAGGCGCAAATCCAAAGGTCCTTCCTGTTTATAAGTAAATCCCCGTTCCGGATTGTCTATCTGCATGGAAGAAACGCCCAAATCTGCCAGTACAAAGTCAAACTTCCCGGTCTCCTGTGCCAGCAGGTCAATGTCTGCAAAATTCATCTGTTTGATAGTCAGAATGTCCGAACCATACCCCATGCCTTCCAGCCTGGCCTGTGTCTTTTTCATTTCAATGGGATCTACATCCAGAGCGTAGAGATGTCCCTTCTGCTGCAGACATTCCAGCATTTTAGAACTGTGTCCGCCGTATCCCAAGGTGGCATCCAGCCCCTGCTGCCCCGGCTGTATCTGCAGAAAATCCAGAATTTCCTGTACACAGATAGAAATGTGCATGCCTGCCGGAGTGCTGCCCTTGCGAATGACTTTTTCAATGGTATCCGCATATTTATCCGGCTGCAGTTCCTTGTATTTTTCCTTATAAGTCCGGGGGTGCGTGCCTTTATAGCGCACCCGGCGCTGATGTTTTGGCTCCTGATTTTCCATAATGCTCTCCATTTCTTTCTGTTTTCTTACCTTTGAAGATTAGTATTGGAAGATTTCATAATCCGCAGAATATCCTGTTCTGTGACAATATTAAAATCATACTGTATCATCAGTTTCATTACACTGGCGGTAATGGCAAAATCAATAGTTTTCTGCGGGTCAAAATCCCTTAGAATCCCATGCAGCAAGCCCCCTGCAAAAGCATCTCCTGCTCCTACCGCTTCCAGACTGTGTACAGTGTGAATCGGGCTTTCATAGAAATTTCCGTCTTTTAAATAAATTCCCATCCAGTCCCCGTCTTCCACCGTATACATATTCCGCAGAACACTGGCCACGGATTTGCAGTTGGGATACTGCTTTAAGATTTCTTCCATTCCTTTTTTATAAGTATTCATCTGCTGAATTCCTGTACGCATATCTCCGTCAAAGGCAGGAATACCCAAAGTGGCTTCAAAATCCTCGTCGTTGGCAATGCACAAGTCTACATATTGCATACATTCTTTCATAACTGCCTGAGCCTGCTGGCTGCTCCACATTTTTGCCCGGTAGTTTAAATCACAGACAACAAATACTCCATGGCTTCGGCTGTATTGCAGAGCCTCCAGTACAGCAGTTTTCATGTGCTCACTGATAGCAGGGGTAACACCCGAAAAATAGAAAATATCTCCCTTTTCCAGAATTTCATCCCAGTGAAATTCAGAAGCCTCTGCAAGAGCAAGTGCGCTGTATTCCCGGTCATATACCACATTCGTAGGACGGATGTTGCTGCCTTTTTCAAAATAATAAACACCCAGACGGGAACCTCCCCTTAAAATATAAGAAGTATCCACTCCGTAATGGCGTACTTCGTTTACCGCTGCCCGTCCTATTGGGTTATCCGGAACCTTCGTGACAAAAGACACCGGGTCTTCCAGCATAGCTAAAGACACAGCCACGTTGGCTTCTGCTCCTCCGTAGCTCGCTTCAAAATCTCTGGCCTGCAGAATCCGCAAATGTTCAGGCGTCTTCAGACGCAGCATAATTTCTCCAAAAGTGACTACTTTCATGTCAATTCCTCCATTCAAAATACACGTTCTTTATTATAGTCGACGGAGTGGGGCTTGTACAGCATTCTTTTCATAGATACAGCCGTGAATCTCCCCCTAATTTTTATTTTTTACTTTCTCGGCATTTTCCTGAAAACCTGTCTGCTTCAATACAGTATACCGCGACCCGCTCTAACATCTGCGGCAGAAATTCCAGTTCAGCCTCCGGGGCCATATGTTTCATCAAAAGCTCCAGACCGTGGAGTTTCTCCTGTACTTCTTCCACCTTTCGTATCATTCCATTTCCCATAATACTGGAGTAGGCAAAAGAATAGCTGCAGGTGTAATCTCCACGGATAACTCCCTGCTCCCTGTCCATTTCAATCGCCACTTTCGGATTTTTCGCAAAAGCGTCAGCTTTTCGCCCTTCCTGTGCACTGTGTATATAAAATCTCAAACGTTGTTTTCTCTCCACATCTTCGTAAAATTCATATCCAAAATTTACGGGAACAATGAACATGCCTTCTTCATCCATAGTACCAATCCGAAGGACCTGACATGCATCCAGAATTTTCTTCAATTCTTCCTGTTCCCTTACTTCCCGCTTTTGTAAACGCATAGGTCTCATAAATATGCTCCTCTTATTCTTTTCTAATGAATATTATACACACCCCGGCAGGAAAACACAACCGCCCCTATTTATGATACGGGGCTCCCTCTATAATCCGATACCCTCTGTATATCTGCTCCAGCAAGATTACCCGCATAAGCTGATGAGGAAACGTCATTTTGGAGAAACTCAGTGCATAATCGGACCGTTTCAGAACCTCATCACCCAAGCCTATAGAACCACCGATAACAAAAGTCAGATGGCTTTTCCCCTGTACACCCAGCGTTTCGATTTTCTTTGCAAACTCCACGGAATCCAGCATTTTGCCGTCAATTTCCAGAGTGAGCACATAGGCGTCATCTTTTATATACCGCAGAATCCGTTCCCCTTCTTTTTGCCGTATCTGCCGCTCTACGGTTTCACTGGCCATATCCGGCGTTTTTTCATCTGTCACTTCTACAATTTCCAATTTACAGTATTTGCTCAGTCGTTTGCTGTATTCCGCAATGGCGTCTTTTAAATATTTTTCCTTCAGTTTTCCCACTGTAATAACCGTAATTTTCATGGTCTTTTGCCCCTTACGCTTTGATATAAGCAAATCCCTGGCTCTGTTTTTCCACCAGTTCTGCAATGCCGAGTTCTGCCAGTTTTACACCGGACATCAATTCTGCCCCGGTAAGTTGTGCCTGTTCCATAGCCTTTCGACACACCGCAAATTTTATGCCTTCTGCCTGCAGCCCCCGAATTTTTTCACTTTCCTTAGAGGCGGCCCGAAAGGCAAAAATGCCGGTTGCTTCTGCCAAAATTTCCAGTTCCACACAGAAGCCCTTCCCTTTTCCGTACTCCAGCAGATTCTTGGCATCATCAAGGGCTTTTTGGATTCCGGCTTCACTGTCTGCATGAAAGATTGCCCTCTGCTTTTCTGCAAGCTTTGCGTCACTGTTTTCTTCTAAAATTTCATATTCCACCTCATCAAGGGACAGGGGAACACCCGCAGGGCTTTTGACATTCACACCCCCGTACCAGGTACTTTCCACAGTAAAGATATCCCCTTCTTTGTAATCCATGGACCAGTCATTCATTTTATTGATAATTCTGATTTTATCGTTTACTTTTGCTTTCATATCTTATCCTCATTTCTTACTTTCGTTTTAAGGTGTTCAGCCGTTCTTTGTCTGCTTTTTCTACCCGGTAAGATTCTCGTATTTTCTGAATGGATTTGTTGTGGGTAAAATCATCCAGAAGATTCTCTGTAAAGAGTCTTTCTGTCTCCTTGGGAAATTTGATGTAGCAAATAGAAACCGCCCAGGCCACTGCCATTTTCACATAATAGCCTTCATGTCGAATCTGACAAAGCAAATCCAGTACCCGCTCCAAAAAGGCTTCGCAGACAAAGAAATCCAGCATACACACCACGGCAAAGCGCACCTGGTATTCTCTGGAGCTGCACACATATTCTTCAAGGAAAGAAAACCAGTCCTCCTGGTTCTTTTTCATAAACTTATAAGTGGCGCAGCAGCAATCGCAAACAGCCCAGTTATTGATGTGAGGAACAAATTTCCTCAGCTCTGTTTTCTGTTCTTCCATAGTCAGACGAGCATATCCTATCATCATGCCTCTTACCATTAATTCCTCATACACGGACAAATCTGCTTCTTTGGCATATGTGTGATAATCGATTTTCGCCGCCTTTTTTGCAATTTCCCGTATGTTGGGCACCCGGACACCCAGCATGGATTTCAGACCCGGCACCAGGGATTTGTGAAATTTTCTATATTCTTCCTCTGAATGGCGAAACAGTTCTTCCCGCACCCAGGCGGTGATATCTGTATATTCTTCTGTTTTCCTTTCCATGTCACAATCTCCATATAACAAAAGGGACATCGCTTTAAGCCCTTTTTTATGTACTTAATGCGATGCCCTCTATGTACCTTATCGGTTTCTGCAATTATTTTGCTTTATTTTTGATAAACTCATCAATACCCTTTGCTGCCGCTTTTCCTGCGCCCATAGCCAGGATAACCGTTGCTGCACCGGTTACGGCGTCGCCGCCTGCGTAAACGCCTTCTTTTGATGTCTGTCCGCTTTCTTCGTCTGCAATGATACATTTTCTTCTGTTTACATCCAGACCAATCGTAGTGGAAGAAATCAGCGGGTTGGGTGAAGTTCCCAGAGACATGATAACAGTATCTACATTCATCTCGAATTCAGAACCTTCCACAACAACCGGACGTCTTCTTCCGGAAGCATCTGGTTCTCCTAATTCCATGCGTACGCATTTAATACCTTTTACCCAGCCGTTTTCGTCTGCCAGGATTTCTACCGGGTTTGTGAGAAGGTCAAAAATAATGCCTTCTTCTTTTGCGTGATGAACTTCTTCCTTTCTTGCCGGAAGTTCTTCTTCACTTCTTCTGTATACAACATGTACTTCTGCGCCCAGACGAAGAGCTGTTCTTGCAGCGTCCATAGCTACGTTTCCGCCGCCTACGACAACGACTTTTTTACCTGTTACAATGGGAGTATCGTAGTCTTCACGGAAAGCCTTCATCAGATTGCTTCTGGTCAGATATTCGTTTGCAGAGAATACACCGTTTGATACTTCTCCAGGAATACCCATAAACATTGGAAGACCAGCGCCGGAGCCAATAAATACAGCTTCAAAGCCTTCGTTTTCCATTAATTCATCTACTGTCGTGGATTTACCGATGATGACATTTGTTTCGATTTTCACACCAAGAGATTTTACGTTTTCCACTTCTTCCTTTACAACTTTGTCTTTCGGAAGACGGAATTCCGGGATACCGTATACCAGTACACCTCCCGGCTGGTGCAGGGCTTCAAAGATAGTTACATCATAGCCCATTTTAGCCAAATCTCCGGCGCAGGTAAGTCCGGAAGGTCCGGAACCGATAACCGCTACCTTATGACCATTCTTTTCAGCAGGAGCTTCAGGTTTGATACCATTTTCTTTTGCCCAGTCAGCTACGAAACGTTCCAGCTTACCGATAGAAACGGCTTCTCCTTTGATACCTCGGATACAAACACCTTCACACTGGGATTCCTGAGGACATACACGTCCACAGACAGCCGGCAGTGCGCTGGACTGACCGATGATTTTGTATGCTTCTGCGAAGTTTCCCTCTTTTACTTCGTGAATAAATGCAGGAATGTTAATGGATACCGGACATCCTTTCACACATTTGGCATTCTTGCAGTTCAAGCAGCGGGCTGCTTCTTCCATTGCTTCTTCTTTGTTATATCCCAGACAAACTTCTTCAAAATTTGCTGCTCTTACCTTCGGGTCCTGTTCTCTTACAGGAACTTTTTCTAATACGCTGCCCATTATTCGTCACCTCCGCAGTTTCCGCATCCGCCGTGATGAGTATCCCCTTCACGCTCTTTTAACAATGCTCTTCCTTCTTCTGTCTTGTACATCTGCTGTCTCTTCATAGCCAAATCCCAGTCAATTAAGTGACCGTCAAATTCCGGACCGTCTACGCAGGCAAATTTCACTTCTCCGCCTACGATGATACGACAGGCACCGCACATACCAGTACCGTCAACCATAATAGGGTTCATGGATACAATAGTAGGGATTTCATATTTTTTTGTGGTCAGGCAGCAGAATTTCATCATAATCATAGGACCGATGGCTACACAGCGGGTGTATTTCTTACCTTCCGCAACCAGGTCGTCAATCACCTTTGTAACCATACCGCTGCGTCCGTAGGAACCATCATCTGTGGTGATGTACAGGTTTCCTGCAACCGCTTCCATTTCTTTTTCCAGAATGATTAAGTCTTTTGTCTTGGCACCTACAATGACATCTGCTTCAATGCCGTGTTCATGCAGCCATTTGACCTGTGGGTAAACAGGTGCAGTACCTACACCGCCTGCAACGAACAGAATTTTTTCTTTCTTTAACTCTTCTAAATCCTCATGTATAAATTCAGATGGACAGCCCAGGGGACCTACAAAGTCCTCAAATGTATCTTTGGCCTGTAATTTTGCAAATTTTTCTGTAGAGGCGCCAATCGGCTGAAATACAATGGTAACTGTGCCTGCCTCTCTGTCATAATCACAGATGGTCAGGGGAATTCTCTCTCCCGCATCATCTAATTTCACAATGATAAACTGACCCGGCTCGCAGTGTTTTGCGACCATTGGTGCTTCGACTTCCATGAGATATACAATCTCATTCAGCTTTTCTGCTTTTAGAATCTTATACATAATGTCCTCCTCATATTTCATCCAAAATACCGGCTTTCTGGCTTTGCATTTCCCAGTGGGTGCATCTTTTGTCGATATATTGTCATGATTACTATTCTCCAGTATAAGACAATCGGACTGAAAATTCAATCCGATTTCTTAGTACCGCACAGAATTTGTGCAGATTGATGTATTATTTATTCTTTTTTACAGATTTATCCATAAAATACATAGATGGCGCTGCTAATCTGGCTGACCTTTCCTCTGGAATCTACAGCAATAGCGGAAAAAGTATGTTCACCTTCAGGCATAGTAATGGGGCCGGTGTATTTTTCGCTTTCTGTGGTGGGTTCTTCATCAAAAGCATAGTAAATATCGCAGCCCTCAGAAGCCGTCACAATAATCTTTTCCTCGTAATCATACTTGTCAGAAGGCGGAGAAATCTGGGGTTTTTCCGGGGCTTCAAAAGTCAGACTGTAGGTTTCTTTTCCCACCTCACTGGAAATTCCTTTTTCGTTATAGGCAATGTATTTCAAAGTAAAATCTCCTTCTTCGTTCAGAAGAATCGAACCGTCATATTCCTGACTACTGGTGTCAGGGTCTGTTCCATCCAGGGTGTAATACACTTTTGTGCCCGAAGGCAGAGTACCCATCTGTATTTTTACTTCTTCACTGTAGCTGCCCCCTGCCGGAGAAACTGAAGGAAGTTCGCATACATAGTTCTGATATTTGGATTTCATGCTGTCTGTGGCCGTGCTCATCAAATCGCGTATTTTATCATATTCTTTATTTTTTTCATACAGACGAAGCACCTCACCGTAGGCATTGGTGCTGTCCGGGTGGGTTTCCACAACGGATAAGAGAATGGAAAGCGCCGCCTCTTCGTTTCCCTCTTTCAGATAAATCTTCGCTTCCAGAATGTTGGCTTCTGCGCTGTCGGGATTTAAAGACAGAGCCCGCTCCACATATTTCAGCGCTTCACTGTAAGCCTTATTGCTGAACTCTGTTTCCGCCTGAGCCATCTGGAAATCAAAAGAATTTATCTGGGTCTGATACACAAAAAACAGACCTGCACCTATGGCTATTGCCACTGCTGCCGCAGTACCTGCCAGAATCATTCTCTTCTTCTTTTTTTTCCTGCGCTCCTGTTCTGCCTTTCGCTGAATACGCTCTCTCTCTTTATGCGCTTCCAGTTCTTTCTTTCGCTGCTCCTGTTCCTGGAGTTCCTTCTGCCGTATCAGGGTTTCCAGGGTATTGTATTCCGGTACCCATTGAATCTCTTTGCCGCATTTTGGACAAAACAGAGTTCCTTCTTCATACTCTGCTCCACAGTTTCTACATTTCATGTATTTCCATCCTCGTTTTCTATAAATATTCATCAATAAACTGGTCGAATTCTTCCATAGACATCAGGACTTTTCTTGGCTTTGTCCCTTCTTCTTCACCTACAACACCGGCCTCGCACAGCTGATCCATAATTCTGGCGGCCCGGTTAAAGCCGATTTTAAACATTCTCTGCAGCATGCCGATAGAGGCTTTGTCTTTCTCGATTATGAATTTACCCGCGTCCTTGAAGTAGGCATCCCGGTCATTGGCATTATCCGGCCCTGCAGCAGCCGCTTCTTTCACTGCCTCGATTTTTTCCTGTATTTCCTGGCTGTATGCAGCCGAAGGATGCTGGCTGGCAAGAAAGTCCACTACTTCACTGACCTCTTGGTCGCTGACAAAAGCGCCCTGTACTCTGGCCGGTTTTTGATAGCCCTGAGGATAAAAGAGCATGTCTCCTTTTCCAAGCAGCTTCTCCGCTCCGTTCATATCCAGAATTGTTCTGGAATCCACGCCGGAAGACACGGAAAAGGCAATTCTGGAAGGCATATTGGCTTTAATCAGACCTGTGATAACATTTACGGAAGGACGCTGGGTAGCAATAATCAGATGAATCCCCGCCGCCCTTGCAAGCTGAGCCAGACGGCAGATAGAATCCTCCACTTCTCCCGGCGCAACCATCATAAGGTCTGCAAGCTCGTCCACAATAATCACAATCTGGGGCAGCCTTGGAGGCTTCTTGTCCTCCTCTATATCCGTAAGGGCATCCACTTTGGCATTGTATCCCTTAATATCCCGCACATTGTACTGGGCAAATTTGTTGTAACGCTCTGTCATTTCCGCCACTGCCCAGTTTAAGGCGCCTGCCGCTTTTTTCGGGTCTGTGACCACTGGAATAAACAGGTGCGGAATTCCGTTGTAAACACTTAATTCCACCACCTTTGGGTCAATCATAATCAATTTCACATCTTCCGGTGACGCTTTATATAAGATACTCATAATCAGTGTATTAATACACACAGACTTACCGGAACCGGTAGCGCCTGCAATAAGCAGATGAGGCATTTTTGCAATATCGGCAATGACTGGTTTTCCGGCAATATCTTTTCCTGCTGCAAAAGCCAATTTGGATTCACTTTTTTGGAAAGCGTCGGACTGAATCAACTCCCGAAGCATAACCGTGCTGTTATTGGCATTGGGAACTTCGATTCCCACAGCCGCCTTGCCGGGAATAGGAGCTTCGATTCGAATATCCGTAGCTGCCAGATTCAGCTTAATGTCGTCTGTAAGGCTGACAATTTTGCTTACCTTTACTCCCTGTTCCGGCTGCAGTTCGTATCTGGTAACCGTTGGGCCGCAGCTTACATTGGTAATGGTAACGTTCACACCGAAGTTATGTAGGGTTTCCTGCAGTTTTCCTGCTGTTTCCCGCAAATGCGCATTGGAATCCCCGCTGCTTTTTGTGCCTTTTTTCAAAAGAGAAACCGGAGGGAAGGCATACTCCTTTTTTTCCCCCATTTCCTTTGCAGCAATTTCATGTTTTACATCGTCTATACCCTGCTGAATTTCTTCCCTGGATGAGCGAGGATTCTTTCCATGATTTTCCTCCGGAGTTTCCGGTTTTGGTTCTTTTTCCGGCATTTCTTCTGCCGTATTCTCCACTCCGTCCTCCAAAACGGCAATTTCTTCAATATCCTGTACCAGATGGTCTGTCCGCTGGATAGGGAATGCCTTTTCCGGCACAAAAGGTTCGCTGATTGGTTCTTCTTTTGGCGGTTCTTCCTTGGGAGGTTCTGCAGTAAAGAAAGAAGGCATATTTCTGTCCTGCTTTTTGCGGCGTGACCGTTCCTGATTTTCCTCCGGACGATCTTTGGGGCGGGAAGGATGCGCCTCCTCTTGTTGGGTCTCCTGCAGGGCTTCTTCCCTCTCCTGCCGAATTTGGGCTGCTTCCATTCTGCGGGCCCGGCTTTCTGCCGCATGGCGGTAAATCCACCGGCTGCATTTGCGAATCATATCAAACATGGACTTCTGGGTAATCAGTACCAGAGCAATCATAATCGCAGCAATGGTAATTGCGTAAGTGCCTACTGTACCAAAAGCCTGTATGCAAAGTCTGCACAAAATGCCGCCCAGAATACCGCCGCCCGTCTTATATTCTGCTGAAACCTGATAGTAGGTCAGCAGGGAATCCTCATATACCGCACCTTCTGTCAGAAGCTGCATAAACATACACATGGCAATGAATAGAATCAGAAATCCTGCCATTTTCCGATAGGCCCTGGGATTTCTGCTGTTGGATATTACAAAAGCCACTCCCAGAAACAAAAAAATGGGAAGTGGGTAGCAAATCAACCCCACCAGTCCAAAAAAGAAGCTGCTGATGGCGTTTCCCACAGCTCCGCCTACACCAAAGTTGCTTACCAGCAGGACAACAGAGACGGCCAGTACAATCCACAGAGTAATTTCAGATTCTACAGAAGCGGAAACATGCTCCGGTGTCCCTTTCTTTGGTTGTGCTTTCCTATTCTTTTTTCTGCTGTTGGAAGTCTTTGCGGAAGTATTTCTGCTTCCGGTAGTTCTTTTTCTCTCTGCCGCCATAACGCTGTTCTCCCCTTATATTTTCAAACTTTTATTTCTTTTATAATACAAAATTACACACTGCCGCTACTGCGCCAATCAGAAAACAATATCCTGCAAAGAAAGAAAATTTCTTTTTCCGTACAAGCTGTAACATCACTGGGATACAGAAGCAACCGATGACGCCTGCAATTACAGCGCCTGCCATATAAATACCCAAAGTGCCCGCCGAAATTTTGGAACCGGGAAGCTGTATCAATTCCCAGACTGTTGCCCCAAGTATGGTGGGGAGGGCAGTCAGAAACGCATATTTAACCGCAAATTTCCGATTAAAGCCGCACATCAGACATACAGCCAGAGTGAGTCCCAGCCGGGAAATTCCCGGAAATACGGCAATGCCCTGAAAAATACCAATTAAAAATGCGGTTCCGTAACCGACATCTTTCGGAATTTTTTTTCCTGCCGGAAAGAAATCAACAATCATCAGAAAAATACCGGTAATAAATAATCCTACTGCCGGAGCCAGCAGATTGCTTTCTGCCTGCTGTACCAGATTTTGAAAAAGCATCCCCTCAAAAACTGTGGGAAGCGTGGAAACCAGCAGAAGCAGAAGCAGCTTCCGGTAGTTGTTGGAAATCAGCTTTTTGTAACGGATCGCCTCCTGCTCATGTCGGTTTTTAAAATAAATTTTAACGTTTTCCAGCAAATCATAGACGGTTTTACACCCTTCCAGCAAAAGCTTTTTCACATCCTGGCGAAAAGCAATAAAAAGTGCTGCAAGAGTGCCTGCATGCAAAAGCACAGGAAAAATGAGTCCTGTTTCCTTTATCTTCAGCAGATTGTTTAAAATGGCCAGATGACCGGAGCTGCTTACAGGCAAAAACTCAGTAAGTCCCTGTACCAGTCCAAGTAACAGCGCCTCTATCAATGACATGTTTTTAACCTCTTTATTTCTCTTTCGTAGTTTATCATATTATCAAATGTTTATTTTACCATAAACTCAGGTGTCACACAACTCAAAAATCTTTGGAATTTTCCCGTTGGGGATTTTCCCCTTTGTTTTCAATCATCTCGTAAAGCTTTTTCATAGCCTCCTGAATCCCTCCGGTCTCGTCAATCAGCCCCTCTTTTACCGCATCTTCTCCCTCCAGCATAGTACCCACATCTTTCACAAGCTGGGACGTATTCAGCATTAGTTCTTCAATACGCTCCTGCTTCATTTTGGAATGGGACGCAATAAAGCCTGTGATCCGGTCCTGTATCTTTTCCATGTTCCGGTACGTCTGCATTACACCGATAAACATACCGCTGCTGCGCACCGGATGAATAACCATGGTGGCGCTTGGCACAATAAAGGAATAGTCCGCAGAAACAGCCATGGGAACCCCGATAGAATGACCGCCACCCAGAACCAGGGAAACCGTAGGTTTGCTCAGGGAAGCAATCATTTCCGCAATAGCAAGTCCTGCTTCCACATCACCGCCTACGGTGTTCAAAAGGATTAAGAGACCGTCTGTTTCCTGACTGTCCTCTATCATGGCCAGTTTTGGCAAAACGTGCTCATACTTTGTGGTTTTGCTGTTATTAGGGAGACATTCATGCCCTTCCACCTCTCCGATAATGGACAAAAGCTGAATGTGATACTGCTTCTGATTTTCCTCCAACATAACTTCTCCCAGGTTTTCTATCTGTTCATTTTGCTTTTCTGCAGTTTCCAGCTTCTCTTTTTTCTCCTCAGACATTAAGAATACCTCCAGTTTTCTTTTCTGGAGGTATTATGTGTATCCTGTTAAATTTTATTCTTCCCAGTTGTGCCAGATATCAGTTACATCGTCATCGTCGTCAAGTAAATCCAGGGTTTTCTGTAGATTCTTTACATCCTGCTCGTCAGACAGTGTGACATAATTCTGAGGAATCATGGCAATCTGTGCTTCCAGCATGGGAATTCCTTCTTTTTCCAGTGCTTCTCTTACCGCACTGAATTCATCCGGGTCGGTCAGCACTTCAAAGCTGTCTTCCTCTTCTGCAAAATCTTCTGCACCGGCGTCCAGAGCAATCATCATCAGGTCGTCTGCATCCATTTCGCACTCTTCTTTGTCAATGATAATCTGTCCCTTTTTGTCAAACATAAAAGATACAGAGCCGGGGGTTCCGATATTTCCGCTGCCCTTTGTGAAAGCGCTTCTTACATTTCCGGCTGTACGGTTTTTATTGTCGGTCAGTGTCTGTACAATAATAGCCACACCACTCGGACCGTAACCTTCGTATGTAAGCACTTCAAAGTTGTCTGCATTAGCGTCTCCGGCTGCCTTTTTAATTCCTCGTTCAATGGTATCGTTTGGCATATTGTTGGCTTTTGCCTTTGCGATAACATCACGCAGCTTGCTGTTGTTGGACGGATCCGGGCCGCCTTCTTTTACGGCAACCACGATTTCTCTTCCGATGACAGTAAAGATTTTACCCTTTTTGGCATCATTTTTTTCTTTCTTATGCTTTATGTTTGCAAATTTTGAATGTCCTGACATTTCTTTTCTCCTTTTTCTTCTTCGGGCAGTTTTTCCACCCGAACTTTTTGTATTGTATTATTTTCTACCCCAAGGATAGTAAATAAATATCCGTTTGTTCTGATTTCCTTGTCCTCCGCCATATTGGGTACATGTCCCAGGACAGAGGTCAGAAAGCCGTTTAAGGTATCAAACTCTTCCTCATCAAAATCGGAATCCAGCGCCTCATCTACCTGTTCTAAGGGCGTCCGTCCCTCCATAATGAGAGAATCGTCAGTCTGCACCTGGATAAAATGTTCTTCTTCGTCATATTCGTCCAGAATATTTCCCACGATTTCCTCCAGAATATCTTCCATAGTAACAATACCGGAGGTCTGTCCATATTCATCTACAACTACCACCATGTGCATTTTTTTTGCCTGCATACGCTGGAATAAATCATTGATATTTCTGGTTTCCGGAATATATGCAGCCTCCCGAATGAGATTGGGAATGGTACAGATTGGCATAGACTCACAATGCCCCAGTGTCACCTGCTTCATGGCATCCTTTAAATGCAGGATTCCCACAATATCGTCAATATCCTCCCGGTATACGGGATAGCGGGAATTGCTGTTTTCCAACATATAAAGCAGAGCGTCTTTTAACAGAACGTTCTCCTCTATGGCATGAATATTCTTTCGATGGGTCATAATATCCTGGGCTTCCGTTTCAGAAAACTCCATGATATTCTGAATCATTTCTGCTTCGCTCTCTTCGATGACTCCCTGTTCATGGGCATCGTCTACCATGGAAATAATCTCTTCTTCAGTCACATCATCCTCCTGCTTGTGAGGATCCACTCCGAAAAGGCGCACAATCACGTTGGACAGCTTCATAATCAGAAAAGTCACAGGCGTAAAAAGAGTCACCAGAAATTTTACAATTCCGGCTGTCCGGTATACCCAGGTGTCCGGATTGCTGTTAAAAATTTTTTTGGCAGAAATTACACCAAAAGACAGCAGCACAATCAGAGAAAAAATCACAACCAGAATCAGCGCCGTATCTTTCAAAATCCAGTCCGGCACACCGTCCCCCAGAAAGACCTTCAGTTCCGTAAGCCACCGAAATACATACGGGGTAATAGAACGGATAGCCGTATATCCTGTCAAAATACTGAGCAGCGTTGCAATGGTCAGTATAGTATTGATAATGGGGCTGGGATTTTCCATGATTTTTAGAATCCACTGTGCTTTTTTGTCTCCCTCTTCCTTTGTCCGTTTTTCCAGTTCATTTTCACTGATTTTC
>DXFK01000062.1 GCA_019114495.1 Candidatus Blautia stercoravium | reverse complement strand
GGTGAGGATTGAATTATAAATAAAAATTGTATAACGAAAAGCTGCAAGGTAGGTACTGCATCTGCTTTTCAGGATATGGTTTTATCTCTATACGGACAAGAAAATGTTGGGTAATTACATTACAATAATTTTGACTAATAACGCACCTTTACAAAATTATATTTTTTCTAAAGCTTTTGAAAGACAAAGCTCGGGGGGCTTCTGCTACATGTTGCCAGTGTTGGTTGATAGCAGTTTACCGATGCGGCGCAGATAAATGGAGTCGGGGCGGTTGCGCTCCGGAGTGCTGGAAGAACAATAAAAAAGTCGAATAGACAGAGAAAACAGGGATTATAAGTTGTAGTTAGGATGGCATGATTTTTGTGATATATGTTTTTGGAAAAACATACGAAGAGGCATAGGTGAAAAATGAAAACCATTGTAAGAAGCAGGAAACGGAATCTTACCATACGCTTTGCTACTATGCGTAAAAAGAAGTGATCAGAAAAATTTGGAAGAAAGGAATTCTATATGAGTACGACAAATTCAAAAACCACCAGTGTGGCGGAAAACAGTGGAAAAAATCTGTATACCTTTTGGAATACGCTTTTTTTTCTGCTAAAAGGGATTCGCAGCAGTGATCCGAAATTGCTGACATTTATGTTGGTGGAAGCTATTTGCACGGTAATCACACCATATCTTGGCATATATCTCCCCAAAATGGGTGTGGATCTTGTCACGGAGCAGGCAGATTTGCATAAAGTCGTTTTCCTGCTTGGAGGGGTAACGGCTGTCATGGCGGTATCTCAAATGGCGGGAACTATGGCGGTGCGAGCACAGACGATTCTTCAGGAGCGCCTCTGCAGCCACTATCGCAACCGTTTGTTTGCGAAAATATTGGAATGTGACTATGAACATGTGGAGAGCGCTGAGTGGCAAAGACGATACCACGAAGCCACAGAAATGAGTGTTAACTGGGGACCATGGTCTGGCACCACGTTGATGTCTCAAGGTGCGGTGAAGACTTTCGCTGCAATTTTTAGCTTCTGTCTGTATGGAACAATCATTGCGGAGTTGAATCCATGGTTGCTGGCGATGTTGGTCGGCCTGTCTCTGGTGCATTATTTGGCTCTGCGCCGAGCACAGAAGCATGAGGTCGACAGGATTTTGGAGCGAAGTGCGATTCAAAACGGGATGGAGTATGTCCGGACAAGGGCTTCGGATGTAAGCTTGGGAAAAGATTTACGTCTTTATGAGATGGCTGGCTGGATTAGAGGTTATTATCATCATTACCAGGAGGCACATTTTCGCCTTCGCCAAGACGTACAGAGTCATTTTTATCACGCAGCGCTTGTGGAGGCAGTGACGTTGGTTTTCCGGGATACCGTGGCATATCTGTACTTTCTGTGGCTTGCCTGCGAGGGAAGGATTACGGCGGGGGATTTCGTATTGGCCTGCAGTGCAGTGGCGTCTTTCTCTTCGTTGGTGACACAGGTGTCGGACAGCGTGGGGCAAATGTTTCAGGCTCTGCCGCCGCTAAAGCGAATGCGGGCATACCTCGATGCGGCCGATGATCCGGAGCCGAACCCAGCCGCGCAGCTACCGGCAGAGGGAACGGCTATATCTATTGAATTTCGGGATGTAAGCTTTACCTATGATCAAAAAATACCAGTTCTAAATCACTTTAATTTGATAATTCAACCCGGCGAGAAACTGGCGCTGGTGGGAGTCAACGGCGCGGGAAAAACAACGATTGTCAAGCTACTGTGTGGTTTTTACCATCCGACCAGTGGAGAGATTTTGCTCAACGGAACGGATATCAGAAATTATAGGAAGGAAGACTTGTGGCATCTGATCGCGCCGGTGTTTCAGGAAGCCACGATTCTTCCGTTTGCAATTGCGGAAAACGTTTCTCTGCGTCCCGGACAAGAAACGGACCGGGAACGGGTGAAGGAATGTTTGAAGACAGTGGGACTTTGGGATAAAATCCAGACTCTTCCGTCAGGGATAGACACGGAGATGATGCGCTTGGAGGACGAGGAAGGAATTATGCTCTCCGGTGGCCAGAAGCAGAAGCTGCTCATGGCACGTGCACTGTACAAAAACGCACCTCTGCTGTTTTTTGATGAGCCGACAGCTGCGCTGGATCCTATTGCAGAGAGTGAGACGTACGAACAATTTCATCGGCTGTCCGGTGATAAGACGGCGGTTTATATTTCTCATCGCCTGGCGAGTACACGTTTCTGTGATCGGGTGGTATTGTTGGAACAAGGACAGGTCAGGGCGAGCGGAACTCATGAAGAATTGCTGAAAGATTGCCCCGTTTACGCGGAAATGTTCCGAGTGCAGAGCCAGTATTACAGAAAAGAAGAGGAGGTGGTTTTGTGAGAGGGAGAAACGGAAAACTTTTGCTGCATTGTTTGAAAGAAATCTGGAATCATGAGCCACAGTCTCTTCTGATGGCAGGAGGCCTAGCGGTGGCTGAGGCGCTGCTTCCGTTGATTCCGGCGATTCTTTCCTGGCTTTTTGTGGAGGGGTTGGAATCTGGACAGTCTTTTGCACATCTGGTCGTGACCGCCGGAATTGGTGTCGCTGTTTTGTTTGGGCTCAATGCATTGAGAGGGAAAATGTATCACTGTGGGTTACCTCACACGGAAAATTGCAACGATCTGATGGAATGGGAATACAGCGAAAAGACAATGACAATGGATTATGCTTCCCTAGATAGTCAGGAGGCAGCGTATCTGCGGGCGAAAATCCGTAATGATTATAACTGGGGCAGTGGGGCCTATTTTATGATTCCGCAGTTTCAGAGACTTTGTAGTGCGGTGTTGGGGATCGTGGCTGCTGTGGTGATAATGGCACCGGTTCTGACCAAGGGAGATTTCTGGCTTCACTGGTCATCACCGGTATTTCTAATATTTGCAGTAGTCCTGACGGGACTTTCCGCGTGGAGTCAGAACAACGTCTTTGTAAAGACGGAAGCCTTGCGGGATGAGTATGATAAAAAAAGTGCGAGAAGTAATTGGTTAATCTACAATCTTACCTACAGAGAAGGGAAAGATATCCGCATTTATGGAGCAAAGCCGTTGATCATGGGCGCTCTGCGAGAGACAGAGCGGGATCATATGGTACATGGTGAGAGCCGGCTGGAAGGTCGGGCGGGTGCTCTGGACGGAATCATTTCTGGATTGCTGTTGGGTGGAACTTATCTATTTATTGTCTCCCGGGCGTTGCAGGGTGCACTTTCGGCGGGCTCAGTGGTATTGTTTGCGTCAGCTATTTACCAGATGTGTGAGAGCTTGAAAGTTCTGTCCAGAAGCTGCAGCGAGATTTTTCGAAATGCGCGGCGGATGGAGAGCAGCTTCCAATATTTAGAAATGCCCGAATTGTTGCCGGACGGTTCGTTGCATGTGGCTCAGGGTGACGGAGCTGTGCATATTGAGTTCCGGGATGTGACGTTTTGTTATCCTGGAAGTAAAATTCCAGCGATATCTCATGTCTCCATGCACCTGCGACCAGGAGAGAAAGTCGCGGTGGTGGGAAGAAATGGAAGTGGAAAGACTACGATGATCAAACTGCTTTGTCGTCTGTATGATCCACAGGAAGGCCAGATTCTGTTAAACGGAAAGGATATCCGGGAATATCAATATAAGGAATATCTGAGGATGTTTTCCGTAGTTTTTCAGGATTTTTTCTTACTTGCTCTACCTCTCGGAGAAAATGTGGCCGGTACGAAGGAGTACAATGAGAAACGTGTGCAGGAATGCCTAGAAAAAGCAGGGTTTGGCCCACGGTTGGCACGGATGAAAAAAGGGCTTCAGACCAGTCTTTACCGGATTCTGTCGGAGGACGGTGTGGAGATCTCTGGTGGTGAGGCACAGAAGATCGCATTGGCTCGTGCGCTGTACAAAGATGCCCCGATGGTGATTCTGGATGAACCGACGGCGGCGCTGGACCCGATCTCTGAATATGAGGTTTATAGTGGGTTTCGAAAGCTGATCGGGGGACGGACGGCGTTGTTTATCTCGCACCGTCTGTCATCCTGCCGCTTTTGCGATAGGATTCTGGTATTCCAGGACGGTAGATTGGTACAGGAAGGAACTCATAAGGAACTTCAGCGCGACCGTAAGGGTCTATACAGTCGGATGTGGGAGGCACAGGCACAGTATTATCAGGAGACAGGAGCGGAAATCTGATTATCAAAAAAATTTTTCGGATGAGGCAGCAGACAAAGTCCCCTGATGTCAATGTTATATATCGGTCGGTTGAATTGAAAAAGTAAATTCCGGTGCGAAAGGGGGCTGACGAAATCATGGACTTCATGAAGCACAAATCGATGCTAATATAATTTGGAATGCTTGTGTTGAATGGATTCAAAATGTGCGAAGAGTTACAGCAGATTTTATTACAGCATGTTATCCGGCCAATTTTTCCGGTGCATATTTTAACATTGTGCCTTATGGTGTCAACGAAGAGGGTGTCATAAATTATGAAGAGGTGCGAAAAAAACGCTGCGGGGACCAAGAGGCGGCATGATTATGAGCTGCAATGAGGTGGCCAAGCAGTTTCATTTCAATAAAGCAGTGTTCCCTGGTATTCAGGGCGGTCCTCTGATGCATGTCATCGCCGCGAAAGCCGTTTGCTTTAAAGAAGCCCTGCAGCCGGAGTACAAAGAATACCAGCAGGGAATTGTTAAGAATGCAAAGGCGCTGTGTGAGGGACTCTTAAAGAGAGGTATTCAGATTGTATCCGGCAAGACAGAAAATCATCTCATGCTGGTGGATTTAAGAGGAACAGGTATTACAGGAAAAGAAATGGAACATCTTTTAGATGAGGCTAATATTACCTGCAACAAAAATGCCATTCCCAATGACCCGGAATCTCCTTTCGTAACCAGCGGTGTGCGTCTGGGCACAGCAGCCGTAACATCAAGAGGCATGAAGGAAGAGGATATGGATAAGATTGCAGAAGCCATTGCTCTTATGGTAAAAGACAGAAGCCGTAAAGAGGAGGCAAAGAAAATCGTAAAAGAACTGACCGATAAATATCCATTGAATGTATAAATCAAAAAAAGAAAGCTGCTTCACGAAGCGCAGACAGAATATGTAATCCTATTTCTGTCTGCGTTCTATGGGGCAGCTTTTTCAAATTCCAAAACAAAATCGTGTATCAAGTTTTGAAACCGGCCTTTGCGAAGCATGTTCAATGGTTGGTCAGTTTGATTTTGTGAAAAGCGTCCTGCGCCGCAACGGCTCCATCATTGGCAGCGGTTACTACCTGTCGCAGCCCTTTTTGGCATACGTCGCCGGCCCCGTAAAGCAGAGGAACAGATGTCTCCATGGATTCGTTGACCAGCATATAGCCCTGTTCATCCAATACACCCAGAGGTTTTAAGAAATCAGTTACCGGGTCTGCACCAATATAAGGAAAGATACCGGAAACGGGCAGTATTTTTTCTTCCTGGGAAGAAACATCTGCAATTTTCAGACCGCTCACTTTTCCATTTTCTGAAAGAACCTCTTTGGGAACAGCCTTTTGGATAATTTCAATTTTTGTATTTTCTATTGCGGCGTCTACGGCGATTTTATCTGCTCGAAAGACGTTTCTGCGCATGATAAGATAGACTTTAGAAGCAAACTGTGTCAGATAAACCGCTTCCTCAAGCGCTGAGTTTCCTCCGCCGATAACAGCTACTTCCCGGTCACGGAAGAAAGCGCCGTCACAGACAGCACAGTAGGAAACACCGCGCCCGATATGCTCCTGCTCGCCTGGAATGTTCATGAGGCGTTCTTTCGTCCCCGTTGCCACAAGCACTGCGGGGGCTGCGAAAATAGTTCCGTCTTCACAGACTACCCGTTTTTTCTCACCGTCCGTAATGGAAACCACTTTTCCGTATTCGTATACGGCTCCGAAGCTGGTGGAATGTGTGAACATATCCATAGCTAGTTTGGAGCCGGGTTCCTGAAGGACACCGGGCCAGTTACTAATTTCATTGGTTTTCAGCAGCTTGCCTCCCGGTGCACCGCTCTCTAAAAGGGCGGTTTTAAGCCCTGCTCGGGAGGCATAGACAGCAGCAGTCATACCTGCCGGTCCTGCCCCGATTATGATGAAATCGTATTCTTTTGTCATAGCCATCCGCCTTTCTGTTTTTTATAAAGCTTTTAATTTCTGCTCCAGAACGGGTTTCGGGAGAAATCCGATAGCGGAATCCTTCACTTCTCCATCCTTTAAGAAAAACAGTGACGGCACGGTTGTGACGTTCCAGGTTCTGGTAAGTTCCGGATTTTCGTCAATGTCTACTTTCACAATTTTATAGTCTGTCTGCTCTTCCTGAAGCTGTTCCAGTACCTGTCCCAACATTTTGCAGGGGCCGCACCAGGTTGCAAAAAAATCTAAGAGTACCGGTTTTTCGCATTTTAATACTTCTTTTTCAAATTCCTGTTCGTTTACGTGTAAAATTGCCATAATCATAATCTCCTTTGTAATTTATTTTTAAA
>DXFK01000061.1 GCA_019114495.1 Candidatus Blautia stercoravium | reverse complement strand
GATATAATAAGGGTTGGGAGGGATGGTATATGAATCTTCACATAACGAAATCTAAAAATGCTGAGTCCTTTTATATCTGCAAATCTTATGTAAAAGCAAATGGCAGCACTACTTCAACAATTGTCCGTAAGTTGGGAACCTTAGAGCAGCTTCTTCCTGAACACGGTCCTACAAGAGATGATGTTGTTGCATGGGCAAAAAATGAAGTGAAAATAGAAACTGAAAAATATAAAAAGGAAAAAGAAGCCCAAACCGTTTTGATTCCATTCCACGCTGACAGGCAGTTAGCATATGATAAACAGGTCTTTTTTCGTGGTGGCTATCTGTTTCTGCAATCCGTTTATTATCAGTTGCAAATGAATAAAATCTGCCGGAAATTAAAACAAAATCACAAATTCAAGTATGATATTAATGCCATTTTGTCGGATTTGATTTATGCAAGAATCCTAGAACCTTGCAGTAAGCGTTCTTCTTACAAGGTAGCTTCTGAGTTTCTCGAAAAACCTTCCTATGAACTCCATGATGTTTATCGGGCTTTAGATGTCCTCGGTTCTGAATGTGATCTTATCCAGGCAGAAGTTTATAAAAACTCCCACTTTCTTGGGGCAAGAAATGATAAGATCCTTTATTATGGCTGTTCGAATTATTACTTTGAGATTGAACAAGAAGATGGCAGCAAGAAATATGGCAAGAGTAAAGAGAACCGCCCCAATCCGGTCATCCAGATGGGATTGTTTATGGACGGGGATGGGATTCCGCTTGCGTTCTCTCTCTTTCCGGGAAATGCAAATGAGCAGACTTCCCTCAAACCATTAGAAAGGAAAGTCCTCGGAGATTTTGATTGTCAGAAATTTATTTATTGCAGCGATGCCGGACTGGGTTCCGAATCCATCCGGGAATATAATCACATGGGGGAACGGGCTTATATCGTAACCCAGTCCATTAGAAAACTGAAGAAGGAAGAAAAAGAATGGGCCTTAAATCCACTGGGCTTTAAAAGGGTATCCGATGACATCCCTGTTGATATCACAACGCTGCCAGACGATGACAAAGGTCTTTATTATAAGGACGAACCTTATACTACAAAGAAGCTTCATCAGCGTTTGATTGTCACCTATTCTCCTAAATATGCCCTTTACCAAAAATCCATCCGCAGCAAACAGATTGAACGGGCACAAAAGATGCTCGATTCAGGAAGCACAAAAAAGAACCGTAAGAACCCTAACGATCCGGCGCGTTTCCTTGGAACCATGGCTGTTACAAAAGATGGTGAAGCTGCTGATGTTAAGCATTATCTGGATGAAGATAAGATTTCTGAAGAGACGCAGTATGATGGGCTCTATGCTGTATGCACAGATCTTTTAGATGATGAAGTCAGTGATATTTTAAAAGTCAGTGAAGGCAGATGGCAGATAGAAGAATGTTTCCGGATTATGAAAACAGATTTTTCTGCAAGACCTGTTTATTTACAGGATGAAAACCGCATCAAGGCACATTTCCTGATTTGTTTCCTCGCATTGACTCTTTACCGTTTTCTCGAGAAAAAGCTGGATTCCAAATATACATGCGAAGAATTATTAGATGCCATAAAAGAAATGAATTTTGCTGAGGTACAAGAACAGGGTTTTATCCCTTTATACAAACGGAAAGCCATCACAGATGATCTTCATGAGGTCTGTGGTTTCCGAACGGATTATCAATTCATAACCAAAAGTAAAATGAGAAATATCCAGAAAAAAAGCAAAGGAAAAGAATAAATTACTATAGTCCGTGAAAAGGACAAAAATCGCTGAACCCCAATAAACACAAGGGCCATGTACTCTGATGCCATATCATCTTGCGAATTGTCGCAGGGAAGCCTAAAAAATCTTGATCAGTTTATGGTTGATACAACGATTCCGAAATACAGCAAACTATATGGAATAGGTGCAAAATAGAACTTTTAACATCACATTAACATCACGAGGATAGAAAAAATCCCGGGAGCCCTTTATTTCCAAGGGTTCTCGGGATTTGCTAATTACTCGAACTCAATCGTAGCCGGCGGTTTCCCCGTGCAGTCATACATAACTCTGTTAATATGCTTCACTTCATTCACAATCCTGCTGGTGGTTTTCCCAATAACCTCCCAAGGAATCTCCGCACTCTCTGCAGTCATAAAGTCTGTAGTAGTCACCGCTCTAAGCGCAATGGCATAGTCATAGGTTCTCTCGTCTCCCATAACCCCCACAGACCGCATATTTGTCAACGCCGCAAAGTACTGGCCAATCTCTCTGTCGATTCCGGCTTTTGCAATCTCTTCTCTCCAGATAGCATCTGCTTCCTGTACCATCTTTACTTTCTCAGCCGTAACCTCTCCGATGATACGGATTCCAAGACCCGGTCCCGGGAATGGCTGTCTAAACACCAGATATTCCGGAATACCAAGCTCCAGTCCTGCTTTCCGCACTTCGTCTTTAAACAAGTCCCGCAGAGGTTCGATGATTTCCTTGAAGTCTACGTAATCCGGCAGACCGCCTACGTTGTGGTGGGATTTAATAACAGTGGACTCACCGCCAACGCCGCTTTCCACAACGTCCGGGTAAATGGTTCCCTGTACCAGGAAGTCCACAGCCCCGATTTTCTTTGCCTCTTCTTCAAATACACGGATAAATTCTTCACCGATAATCTTTCGTTTTCTTTCAGGCTCTTCCACGCCTTTTAATTTCTCATAGAAGCGTTCCTGGGCATTGACACGGATAAAGTTCAAATCATAGTGACCCTCCGGGCCAAAGACTGCCTCAACCTCATCTCCCTCATTTTTACGAAGAAGACCGTGGTCTACGAAGACGCAGGTAAGTTGATTTCCTACTGCTTTGGACAACATAACAGCTGCCACAGAAGAATCCACACCGCCGGACAGGGCGCAGAGCACTTTTCCGTCTCCTACCTTTTCACGAATGGCTTTGATGGACTCTTCCACAAAGGAATCCATTTTCCAGTCGCCGGAGCACTGGCACACATTGTAGACAAAGTTGGAAAGCATTTTCTTTCCTTCCTGGGTGTGCAGAACTTCCGGGTGGAACTGTGTGGCATACAGACCTTTTTCCACGTTTTCCACTGCTGCCACCGGACAATCAGAGGTATGCGCACTGATTTCAAATCCCGGCGCTGCCTGGGAGATGTAATCGTTGTGACTCATCCAGCAGATAGTCTTTTCAGATACATTTTCAAAAAGTTTGGACTTCTGATTCACCGTTACTTCGATTTTTCCATATTCTCTTACCGGAGCTTTTTCTACTTTTCCGCCCAGCAAATGCATCATAAGCTGAGAACCGTAGCAGATGCCCAGAATCGGAACGCCCAGTTCAAAGATTTCTTTTGTATAAGTAGGAGAATCCTCCAGGTAAACACTGTTCGGTCCCCCGGTAAAAATAATTCCCTTTGGCCCAATAGCTTTAATTTTTTCAATATCTGTTTTATAAGAATAGATTTCGCAATACACATTACATTCGCGCACGCGTCTTGCAATTAACTGATTATACTGTCCTCCGAAATCAAGTACAATAACGGTTTCTCTTTTCAAAGAAATGTCCTCCTGTTCTTTATAATGAATAGTTTTCTAACAGAAAATATATAAAAATAATTATAGATTATTGCCCTCAAATTTACAAGAGCAAAATACTTGTGAAAACTGCAAAATTTTCGTTATTCCTCACTTGCCCCTTTTCAATCGGGTTAACATGCACCATGCAGCGCTTCACCAGAGAGAATTTTTCTTCTATCCTGTCGTGCATCTGCCGGGAAATTTCGTGTCCTTCCCACAGGATCATATCTCCATCCGCAGAAATTTCAATCTCCACATAAATACTGGTTCCAAACAGTCTGGTGTGCAGCACATCAATACCCCGAATCCCCACAAATGTGCCTACCGAAGCCAGGGCGTCCAAACGGTGGCACCATGCGTACGCTATCAGGGCACTGGAGTTTATCCTTTTCGCCACTGCTCTGGTATAACAGAACATCCACTCCTTCAGACCAATAGATACCACTGCCCACACTTTCACAGCGATATTTTTTTCTTTTTCTATTCTGTTTGTATAAGCAACTCAAGTTCCTGTTATTCTATGTAAAACAGAGGATTTTTCAATGTTTCTCTGTTTATTTTTTCAAAAACTTTCCTCTGAATCTTTTATCAGAATCCCCAGCCGTTTCGCTAATTCCAATGCCTGAAAGGTATTGACCGACACCCCTTCCAGTTCTCCTTTTCCGTCTGAAAGAACAAGGCCCTCGATATCACACCGGGTAAAATCCTGCCCTTTAAGTACGGTTTTGAAGAAATTTGCCTGCCGGAAACAGGTATGATTCCAATCCGTGTTGGACATCCTGCATTTGCTGAATCCTGCTTTTGAAAAGTCTGTACGTTCGCCTCTGACGTAACTCATTTTAGCAGCGTCAAACACCGATTCTGCCATGGAGCAGTCCTGAAAAGATACATGGTACATGCTGCTTCCGTAAAAATCCGCGCCCTCACCTTTGCAAGACAGAAAGGAACAGGATCTAAAGACTGCGTCATTGAAACCGGAATGACAGAAGCTGCAGTTGATAAATTTTACATCCTGAAAAAATGCTTCATTGAAGTTACATCCTTCAAAACGGCAGTTCTGAAACAAGTTCTGCTGAAAAGACATCCCGCTGCCGTCAAACCTGGTCAGGTATACTTTTGCAATTTCTCTTTTTATAATTTCCGTCTCCTGTTTCTTTGCTTCCTCCAGCAATTCTTTTCCCGCCTTTGCTGCAATCAGTTCCCGTGGAAGAGATGGTTCCTTAAATCCTTTTTTCTTCATTTTCTCTCATGTCCTCATTAAACCAGTGATGCCTGTTTCCATTTTCCTTTTGCATAACGAATCGTAAAGCATATGCCGCGGAACAGCCAGTCTATAGTCATGGCCACCCATACACCAAATACGCCCAGTTTCAAATACACACCCAGTACAATGCTGAAACCCATTCGAAAAACCCACATGGAAATAATTGCCAGAATCATGGTAAATTTCACATCTGCGGCTGCCCTTAACGTATTTGGCAGAGAAAAGGACAAAGGCCATATGGTTATGACGCAAAGCGAGTGATACATCAGAATCTTATACGCATATCCGCTGGCTTCTGCCGATAATCCATATATTTTAATAATAAAGGGAATCGCCGCCACAACCAGAATATTCATGGCAAATAACGCCGCATAAGCCGTCTTCATCAGTTTTTTTGTATAATACCGCACCTGTTCAAAGTCTCCGGCTCCCACACACTGGGCCGTCACCGTCAGCATGGCAAATCCCATAGACATCCCCGGCAGAATTGCAAAGGTTGCCACATTATTGGAAACTGCATTGGCTGCAATAGACGCTGTTCCGAAGCTGGTTACAATACTCAGAACCAGAATTTTTCCAAGCTGGAACATGCTGTTTTCCAGGCCGTTAGGGATTCCGATATAGAGAATCTTTTTCAAAAGGCTTCCGTCTGTCTTAAAAGAAAACGGATGGTAAATGTGAAGTACCTGGTTTTGGTTATTTAAAAGCTTCAGCATAATAATGCATGTCACCGTTCTGGAAACCAGTGTGGGAATGGCTACACCCTCCACTCCCCGGTGAAAACCAAAGATTAAAATAGTATCGCCGCAGACATTGATAACATTCATCAAAAGGGATGTTTTCATTGCCACTGACGAATTCCCCATGGATCTGAAAATGGAAGCACCTGCATTATAAAGGGCTGTCATGGGAATAGATGCAAATACAATCAGCAGATACACGTTGCAGTTATACATCACATCCGCATCAATTTTTCCAAATACCACATGTGTGATAAAATTCCGTCCCAGGTAACATACCGCCATAACTCCCAAAGAGGATTTCAGAGTAAAAGAAAGGAGCTGATTGGTAGCTTTACATGCCATTTCTTCTCTCTTCTTACCCAGAAACTGCCCCACAATAACCGCACCTCCTGTAGCCAGGGCGGTAAAAATATTCAGAATCAGTACCATAACCGTTTCAATCAGAGATACCCCTGAAACAGCCGCTTCTCCCACTCTGGCCACCATAACAGAGTCCGTCAGTCCCACAAAAGCCTGCAGAAACTGATCTATAATCAGCGGTACAATCAGCTTCCGCAAATCTGCATTAGAAAAAAAGCGATTTTTTGTATCCATAGAAAACTCCTTTACTGCTGTAATGCTTTGCTACAGGCTATTATTATACGCCTGCTGTTTTCCGGATACAAGCACCTGTTCTGAGTTTTTCTATGATTTCTTCCCTGCCGTAATTTTGCAGAATTTCGCCCCCGTGACTTCTGCCAGTTTCTGGGGCGATAACTTCAAAGTTGTACCGATTCTTCCTCCGCTTACATAAATTTCCCCAAAATTTTGTGCGGTCTCATGGATAATCGTAGGATATTGCTTTTTCATGCCCAGGGGACTGCAGCCGCCTCGTACATATCCGGTTACCTTGTTGATCTCTTTCACATGAATCATTTCCACGGATTTCTCATCCACAGCCCTTGCAGCAATTTTAAAATCTACCTCCTCGGCAATGGGAATCACCAGTACATAGTATTCCCGGCTTTTCCCCTGGACTACCAGGGTTTTAAAAGACTGTTCCACCGGCGCTCCTGTTTTTTCAGCCGTATGCAGCCCGTCTATAAACTCGTCGCATTCATACTGCAGCACTTCATACGGAATCTTATTTTTGTCCAAAATACGCATTGCATTGGTTTTGATTTCTTTCTCTTTCTGTTTACCCATTTTCTGCCTCCTGCTTATAATTTCAATTTGTTCATAAAATTTCGGTACAACACACAGCCTGCAAAAGCTGCAATCAGTTCTGCCGCAGGGAAGGTCAGCCACACACCGTAAAGTCCCAGGACTCTGGATAAAATCACGGACAGCGGAACGATAATCACCAACTGCCGCAGCAGCGAAACCGTCAGAGACTGAACGCCTTTCCCCAATGCCTCAAAGACCCCTGACAATACACAGCCCACTGTGGAAATCAGGAATCCCGCCCCAATGATACGCAGCATGGGAACACCGATTTTCATCATTTCCTCATTGGCATCAAACAGCTTCATAATGGCCTGTGGAAATGCCAGGAATATCACCGTTCCCACTGCCATAATCACTCCTGTTGCCTTGAGGCTGGCCTTTAAGGTTTCTTTCATTCTCTTCCTGTTCTTTGCCCCGTAATTATAGCTCATAATGGGGCGCATTCCCTGTATGACTCCGTTGGCAGGCATGTACACAAAAGTCTGAATTTTGATATACAGCCCGAAGACTGCTATGGCTGTGGCTGAAAATGCCGCCAGTACAGAGTTTAGCGCTGCCACCAGTACAGACGGCAGAGACATCATAATCGCAGAGGGAATCCCCACTGTATAAATTTTCCTCAGCATATTTTTATCCAGGCGGAAGCCTTTCAGGCAAATTGGGATTTCTTTGCATTTCTTCACAAAAAAGACCATGGATAAAATTCCTGCCAGAATCTGTGAAGCGACGGTGGCAATGGCTGCCCCCGGAACACCCATAGCCGGCAGGCCGAACCAGCCGAAAATCAGAATCGGGTCCAGAATAATATTAAAAACTGCCCCCACTCCCTGAAAAATCATGGGCAGGATCATACTTCCCGTGGCCTGAAACAATTTTTCCGAATACAGGTGATACATGCCGCCTATGCTGAAGCACAAGACAATCTGCGTGTATTCGCAGCTCATTTTATAAATCTGCGGGTCATCCGTAAATCCCCGCAGGAAAGGACCTGTCAGAAACAGTCCCATAAGAACAAACAGCAGCCAGTGAATTCCGCAGAACCAAAATCCATGCGCAGCCGCAGATTTCACTTCTTTTTCGTCCTTTGCCCCCAAACCTCTGGCCGCACAGGCATTTAAGCCGATTCCAAAACCACAGGACACCGCAATAATCAAATTTTGCAGCGGAAAGGCTATGGACACGGCTGTCAAAGCATCTTCGCTTATTCGTGCCACATACATGCTGTCCACAATATTATATAAAGCCTGTATCAACATGGAAATCATAGGCGGCACAGACATGGAAATCAAAAGAGGCATGACCTTTTTCGTTCCCATTGCATTTTCTTTCTTCTCCATTTCTCCTACCTCTTCTTTTTATTTTCGTACTTTATACAGGATAGCCATTGAAAGAAAATTTGTCAATGCGCATAATTTGTCTCTTTTGTGCCAGACTATAAAAAGCACAGAAATTTTCACTATTTTCAGGAGGTATTGCCATGGAAAAAGAAAAGAAAAATGCGGCTAAAAATATAGCCGCAGATGACAAATATCATGTGGAAGCCACTTCTGCCCATGATCTGGACGGCTGTGCCGCTACAGAGGCCACAGGCATGATTCCCACACCGCCCCAGTCACAGGGGGAATTAAATTCTTATAAAGCAATTCTGCCCTTTTCTCCGGACTGCTATGTAGAAAAGGAGAAAAAATAATTGCTTTCTGTTACTATTCCTCAGGCAGGTGCAGCTTTGCCATACGGATACCAAAAAGTCTGTTTTCCTGGCAAAGCCGCAGGGCGTAAACCTTAAGATGTCTGGATTACCATTCTTCGATAAGCTGGTACAAATCATCTTCCTCCTAACTGAAACACTGCGGTATTTCTTCCACGTCTTCCCCAAACTCCACATGGCTTGCTTCCGCAGGATTATATTTTGCATTTGTTTTGCTACGCCAGTTTCCCCACGGCCCCTTCTGCTATCTTCAGCAGTTCTCCCTGGTGTATCCAGTCTTTTAATTTCTCCAGATGTGGATATAGATATATATCTTTTTCCATAACCGGAATCAAGTTCCCCAGTTCTTCATACACAGCAGCCGTTCCTTTTCCTCTTTTCAGTTCCCCGTCGATAAACTGCTGGGCCTGGTAAGCGGAAAAAACTTCAATCGCCAGAATATATTCCAGTTTCTCTGCGGACATTCTGGCTTTTCGGCAGGCATTATATCCCATGGACACATAATCTTCCTGCCCTGCGCTTGTAGATACGCTGTCCACTGTAGCGGGCACCGCCAACATTCTCATGGTGTTTAAAAGTCCTGCCTGGGCATACTGGGGAATCATAAGCCCGGAGTTCAGCCCTGACTCTTTTGCCAAAAAACAGGGCAGAGCGGACAAATGCTCATCCAGAAATCTCGCATTTCTTCTCTCCGACATTTTTGCCAGGTTGGCTGCCGCAATGCAGGCTGCGTCCATCTGCATCCCCACATAAGAGGCGTCTGGATTTCCGTTGGAATAAATGTCCGGCTCGCTTTCCGATCCGTACACCACCGGATTGTCCCCGCAGGAATTGATTTCACAGGTCACCACATCCCATGCGTCCTGCAAAATTCTCTTTGCAGCCCCATGCAGCTGAGGCACACAGCGAAGAGACAACGCATCCTGTATATGGGACTGTTCCGCCTGCTGCAGCACTTCTGAACCGGATAAAATTCTTCTTTGGTTTTCTGCGGTAGCCGCCAGTTCCTTCTGAGGTCGACAGCTTACCACATGGGGGTCATATGCGCGCAAAAGCCCCCTTAACCCTTCTAAAGACATAGCCGCCGCAATGTCTGCTGTTCTGGCCAGCCTGTTTAAATCATAGACAGCCAGCGCCGCCAGTGCAGTAGGAGATGTAGTACCATTAATCAGAGCCAGTCCCTCTTTGTAGCTTAAAGTCAACGGCTGCATACCTGCGGCCTTTAACGCCTCTTTTGCAGGCAGCAGTTTTCCCCCGTACCAGGCTTTTCCCTCGCCTAAAGGCACAGCCGCAATATGCCCTTCTATACAAAGATATCCCACAGAGCCTTCCCGGGGCACATACGGAGTCAGATTCCGATTCAGGAAATCCCGATAATATTCCAGCACCTTCAAACGCACCCCGCTGACTCCCCGGCCAAGGCTTTGCAGCACCATCAGCATAACAGCCCTGACTTCTTCCTCCTCCATGGGCTCTCCCACAGACACTGCATGGGTGAGAATAATATTTTTCTGCAGAAGTTCGGCTTCCTCTTTGCTGATAAACCTGGAAACTAATGCCCCGAATCCAGTGGTGGTTCCGTACACCGGTTTTTCCTGTTCCACGCAGACTTCTATAATTTTCCTGGATTTTTTCACACGTTCCTCATATTCCTCTGAAAATTCCACCCAGTTGTGAAAACGGGCCACTGACACAAATTCTTCTATACTGATTTCTTTTCCTAAAATAACCTTTTCCATTTCACAAAACCTCTGCTCTTCTTATTTCAAGCCTCCAAGAATCTCCTCTGCAATTTCCAGGATTCTTCCGGTATGTATCAGTTTTTTGATATGCTCAATATGGGGATACAGCAGCATATCCTTTTCCATAACAGGAATGGTCTGTCCCAGTTCCTCATAAACCGCTTTTGACACAGAACTGATATCCGCGTCTTTATCCTGGAACTGCTGCGCCTCATAATCAGACAAAAGTTCAATCGCCAGAATATATTCCAGCTTGTCCGCCACTTCTCCTGCCTTTTTGCAGGCAAAATAACCCATGGCTACATAATCCTCCTGGTTGCCGCAGGTAGGCGTATTATCAATGGTAGCTGGGGAACAGAGTACCCGCATTTCATTCAGCAGACCCGCCTGTGTATACTGGGGAATCATAAGACCCGAGTTCAGTCCCGGCTTGCTGATGCAGAACCAGGGATAGCCGGAAAGATTTTCGTCAATTATCCGGTTGTTTCTCCGTTCAGACATTTTTCCCAGCGTACAGGCTGCAATGCTGGCGCTGTCCATTTCCAGTCCTACATAAGAGGAGTCTGCATTGCAGGCGGAAATCACATCTTCGTTCCCCTCCTCACTCCAAATAATGGGGTTATCACAGCAGGAATTCATTTCAATTTCCATGGTTCTTCTGGCATCCTCCAGTGTTTTTCTGGAAGCTCCGTGCAGCTGTGGAATACAGCGAAGAGACAGAGCATCCTGTACATGACTGCCCTTATATTTTTTAATCACCTTAGAATCTTTCAGAATTTTCCGCACATTCCCGGCTACTTTTGCCTGTTCGCAGTGCGGACGCACTTTCATCACACGCTGATCAAAGGCATTCATCACCCCTTTTAAGGTTTCTACCGTCAGAGCGGCTATGATGTCTGCGGTCTTTGCCGCCTTCAGCATGTCATACAGAGCCAGCGCCCCAAGGGCAGTAGGCGAAGTGGTTCCCGAAACCAGCGCCAGACCCTCTTTCGCGCCAAGTTCCATGGGTTTTAATCCTGCTTTTTGCAATGCTTCTTTTCCGCTTAAAAGTTCTCCCTGATACCAGGCTTCTCCCTGTCCAAGCACCACCAGAGCAGTATGCGCTTCCAGAGCCAGATAACCAACGCTTCCTGACTTGGGAACTCTCGGAATAATTCCCAGATTCAGAAAATCTCTGTATCTTTCCAGAACTTCTAAGCGTACACCACTGCTTCCCTGTCCCAGATTCTGAAGAATCATCAGCATAATGCCCCGCACTTCTTCTTCCTTTAAAGGTTCTCCCACGGAAACCGCATGGGTCAGAATAATATTTTCCTGAAGCTTGGCGGTTTCTTCTTTTCCAATGGCTTTAGTGCAAAGCGTACCAAATCCGGTGGTTACCCCGTACATGACACGCTCTTTTTCCACCCACTTTTCTACCAGCTTCCGGCTTTTCCTTACTCTTGCACAGTATTCCTCTGAAAACGCCACCTCTGCCCCGTATCTGGCAACTGCCACAAAATCCTCCAGACGAATGGGGTTTCCCAGCTCTACCTTTCTGCTGTTCTTTCTTTTATTCATATCTGACCTCCCACGTCATCATGCTTCCTCTGATTGTTCTATATCCTTCTTTGTCTCTTTATCGAAGAAAAACAGTTTAATGGCAGATGCCACCTGCAAAATAAAAATTGTCAAAACGGCAAAACCTCCGCAGGCTGCCAGATATTTCACACCGTCAACACCCTGTTCGCCGCCGCCGAAGGCAACCATAATACAGGCAATGAGACCAATGGAAACACCCCATACGATTTTCTGCCAGACAGCAGGCTCTTCGTCATGACGGGCGCCTTTTGTGCACAAGGCGGCAATGGTGGTGGACATAGTATCTGCTGTAGTGGAAAAGGCCGCAATCAACGCCACAATAATGACGGGAATGATAATCGTTCCCAGAGGAACATGCTTTAAAAATTCCCAGATTCCCGCTACAGCGCCTTCCTGCTGTATGGTAGAAATAATATCTGCCTTTCCGCTTGTCTGCCATTTAAGAGCTGTTCCGCCCCATACGGAAAACCAGACAAGGCCAAAAGAAGCTGGCAGAATCCAGTTGATAACCAGAAACTGACGAACGGTTCTTCCGTAAGCAATCATAGCAAAGAAAATTCCCATAAGCGGCGCATAAGCAATCCAGATAGCCCAGTCATACATGGTCCACCAGGTTACCAGAGCCTCTCCCCCTACAGTAGACGGGTCAAACCCCCAAGTCCAGAAGCGGTCCAGCCAGTAGCCCAGTCCCACATTTGCCATATTCAAAATGTAAATGGTCGGTCCCACTAAAAACAGGACAATCAAAAGCACATAAAAAATCTTAGAAGTCAATCCAGCCAGCCACTTGATACCTTTATCAATACCTGTTACCGAAGCAATGGTAAAGGTTGCTGTAATAATAGCGGTCAGAATAAACCATACAACAGGTCCCTGAGCAATGCCGTAAGCAGAGGAAAGTCCGGTTCCGATAAGAGCCAGTCCTGCCCCCAGAGAAGATGCCAGTCCAAGGGCAATAGCCAATACAGATAAAATATCAATCAGCGCTTTCCAAAGGCCCTTTGTCACACTCTCTCCGAAAAGAGGAATCAAAGATGCGGAAACAGACAACTCTTTCTTTCTGTTAAAGTACATATAGGCAATGACTACACCGGAAAGTGCATACATAGCGTATGGAACAAACGTCCAGTTGTAGAAACTGCGTCCCAGCGCAAACTGTGCAGCCTCATCGGACAAAGCCTTTACTCCGTAACCATCCAATTCTCCATAGATGTTTCCAAAATAAATCAGCACTTCATTTACACCATAAGTAATCAGTCCGGTAGCAATACCGCCGGTCAGAGTCATGGCAAACCAGGAGCCAAAGGAATATTTAGCTTTTGCCTCTTTACCGCCGAACCGGATGTTTCCCGTTTTTGAAAAAGCCAGAAGGGCCACTACCACTAAAGTTACCATGGCTACTATCTGATACAGCCAGCCAAAAGTTCCCAGTGACCATGTAAAAATTCCTTTCGTTACTTTTGTCAGCCATTCATTATTCACCATTCCTAAAATAGCTGCACCGCCCACGACCAGAAAACAAGGGATGAATACATTCCAGCGTATGGACTTTTTGTTTGTTTTGCTTTCTTCCATTCTTCTTTTGTCCGATAATTTATCGGCACTCTCCTTTCTTTTCTCTTATACTTTATTAATATGCAATTTTTGTGCCAACTCAAAAACCCTGTTTTTATCTGTTTTTACGACAGAAATTGGTCTGCTGTTTCCCCTTATGTGCAAAACCATATGGCATAATGCAAAATAATTTTGCACATTTTCGGCCCAAATGCTATACTAAAGTATATACGCGCAGGAGGAAATAACCTTATGAAATCTTTTTATGACATCTGTTTTACCGTAAACAGTCAGTACCAGTTTCTTCACGTACAATACGGAAACCCACATATTGAGAATACTTATACGCCTTTATTTAAAAACTGGATTTCCTATAACCGTCATATCACCTCTGTTTTCCCAATTACGGAGGTTGACGGCTGTGGGGAATTCACCTGGGACGGGGATTCTTTTTCTTACCGAAAAATGGCTGCGCCCGACCATGGTTTCTACTACTTTCTGGTGCGCCAGAATCATCTGGAGGACTTGCTGATGCAGGCTTTAAATCTGATGACAGATGGAGTCCAGATTTATGATGAAAACGGTTATGCCCTGTTTTTTAACCGCGCCAGCCGCAATCTCTGCCATATTCCTTCGGGCTTTAATATCCAGGGACACCACCTTCTGGATCTATTTGCCCTTGACGAAGAAATCAGCACTACTATGACCGCTCTGCGGACAAAAGCGCCTGTCATCAACCGGGTAGACCATTTCTGTACCACCGCCGGAACGTCCATTGCCTCCGTAAATACCTCTTATCCGGTTCAGAAAAACCAGAAACTCATTGGAGCCGTTGCTTTTGAACAGACAGAAGAACTTATCAACCGCAGCCGCAGCAAAATGGAGCAGGCCGAAAAGGCCCTGCAGGATTTTCATCCCCAGACACCGCCCACGCGTTTTTCGGGATATACCTTCGAGCATATTATCGGTCACGGAGAAAACCTCCAGAGGGCTGTGCAGATAGCCAGAAAAATCGCGCCTCAGGATAATTGTGTCCTTCTTGTGGGAGAAACCGGAACCGGAAAAGAAATTTTTGCCCAGAGTATCCACCGGTGCAGTCCCCGGAAAAGCAAAAAATTCGTAGCCCTTAACTGCGCTGCCATTCCTGAACCTCTGATTGAAAGTCTCTTATTCGGAACTCAGAAGGGCAGCTTTACAGGCAGTGAGAACAGAACCGGATACTTTGAAGAAGCCGACGGCGGAACCCTGTTTCTGGACGAAATGAATTCCATGAGCCTTGCCATGCAGTCCAAGATTCTGAGGGCTCTGCAGGAAAATTCTTTTCGCCGGGTAGGGGGACAAAAGGATATTTCCATGGACGTACGGATTATCTCCTCCTGCAACAAAGACCCCTTTCAGTGTATCAAAGACAACGAGCTGCGTAAGGACTTATTCTACCGCCTTTCCACCGTTATGATTGAACTGCCTCCTCTGAGGGCGCACAAAGAAGACCTGGAAGAACTCATTCAATTTCATCTGCAGTCCACGGCTTTTCAGTATGTACACGGCTCTGCAGAACTGAGCCCCGAAGTGCTCTCTATTTTTCAGGAATATGACTGGCCGGGAAATGTACGGGAACTTTTTCATGTGCTGGATTATATCCGAAATATTGCGGACGGCAGCGTTATCCATCCGGAACACCTGCCTTCCTATCTTCTAAAGACAAAAAAAGTACCGGAACCCCCATTAAAGGCTTCCGATACCTCTAGTTCTTCTATAGACTTTCAGAACACTTCTCTGCAAAATCTCATAGACGACTATGAACACCAGGTGCTTTGCAGCGCGTTGGAACACTTTGGCTATAACATCACCAAAACAGCAGACGCCCTGGGGCTTCGCAGACAGAGTCTCCAGTACCGGATTCACAAATACGGACTCCGTATTTAATACGATTTCCTCCCGGCTGCGTCGCTGATACCCATGGATTCTCTGTATTTTGCTACGGTTCTGCGGGAAATGGCAATGTCCATTTCCTGTAGTTTTTCAGTTAAAATTCTGTCGCTGTAAGGCGCTGTCTTATCCTCTGCAGCAATCATACTTTTCAGACATTCCTTGATGTACTCTTTGCTTTGCCCCGTTCCCGAAGTAAAGAAAAAAGAAAGCGGAAAAATCCCCCATGTACACTGCAGATATTTGCCATTTACGGCCCGGCTGACTGTAGAAGGGTGTACGCCCATTTCCGCTGCCGCCGCTTTCTGTGTCACAGGGCGCAGATATTTCCTGCCTTTCTTGAAAAATTCCATTTGGCTGTGCAGAATCTGTTCTGCAAGCTGTAAAAGCGTGTGGTTTCTCTGGGTCACACAGTTTTTCAGCCACTGAGCCTGCCGGACTTTTTCTCTGATATACTCCCCGGTTTCCCTGTCAGGGTTCTGATTCAGTATCTCCTGATAAAAAGGACTGATTCTGATTTCAGGACTGTCCGAATCATTCACTAAAATCTCAAAATAGTCCTTTAATTTCGCCACAATAATATCCGGAGTAATATAACTTTTATAAGGCCTGGCAGGAAAATACCGGGCAGGTCTTGGATTCAGATGTTTGATTTGTCCACAGGCCGCTGTAATATCCTTCAAATCCCTTTTCAGCCCTTTTGCAATTTTCTCTAACTGGTTCTTTCCAAACTCCTCCAGATATTTTTCCACAATTTGGCATGCCAGAGCACTGTCCGGCTGTTTTTTTAACTGCAGGAGGAGACATTCCTGCAAATTTGCAGCACCTACTCCCAAAGGTTCCATGGTACACAGGATATTCCTGGCCCGCCGGACTTTTTCCGGTGAAATCTGCAGAATCTGAACAGTTTCTTCCTCTTTTTCCATAAAATATCCACGTTCATCTAAACTCTGAATCATGTATTTCAAAACAGGAAGAACTTCCTTTTCTACTTCCATATAAAGCAGCTGTTCCATCAAATATTCCGCCAGGGTCGGTTCCTTTGCCATGGAAAGTTCTCTGCTGTCTTCTGCCTCCTGCTGATAATAAATTTTATTCTGATAGTCTCCTGTTTCCAGCCATTTCATTTTCCTGCAAAAATCGCTTTCTTCCGGCCGTTCCCTTGCTTCCTCCAGTTCTATCACAGGATTTTCCAGCATTTTCTCCTGTATGTATTCTTTCAGTTCCAGCACGGTCATCTGTAAAACAGAAACCGCCTGTACCGCTTCCTGAGATATTTTATTCTGTGTTTTTAACTCCTGCTTTAATTCTATCATTTCGTTTTCGCATCTTTCGCAAACTCCCGTTTTCTAAACAGGCTTCTGAGTAAAACTGTCCATCCCCAGGATATGGACAGTGCGGGAAGGGCGGATAACACAATCCCTTTCAGCGGCGATATCTCTGTAAAAACCACCGGTCCAAAAAACATGGTAAATATTACCACCATCATCAGAATGAGTGTGACCTTTTCTTTCATAGTATTTGGGGGTGTCAGAAAAATTTTTTTAATATCTATTTCCAACCGTTCTGCTTCTTTTTTCATTGTATTTCTCCCATTTTATAGTTTTTGCTTCCGTTCCCCTGCGTTATCAGCTAATTGTTTGACTCTTCATCCTCTGCATTGTTTCCAGCATTACTGTTATTGTCACTGTTGGTGTCACTGTCGCTGCTGCTTTTGCTGTCGCTGCTGTTTTTACTGTCACTGCTGCTTTTGCTGTCGCTGCTGCTGTCCTCAGAGTTTCCGCTGTCAGAATCCCCATCCTCGGACAGGCTGCTTCCTGTGGTAATTTCTCCGATTTCCTGCGCTGCAGACTTCAAAGCCGACAGACTGAAGGTTTCTTCGGAATTTTCCTCATGGATACCGTGGCTTTTTGCCAACGCTTCCGTATAATCAGACAGTTCATACACACCTGCCTCCGTATAATCGGAATTATAATGCATGACTACAGGAATCAGGCTGTAATCCTCAATCGTCACCTCTCCTGTTTTTGCATCTTTCTTTAAAGTAAAGTCTGCCAGACCTCCCAGCAGGTTTTCTAAAGAAGACTGATTGCTGACAAAGTTTCCAAGAGAATAGTAAACCAGCATGTTCTTTCCGTCCGGTCTTTTTTTCAGTTCATATCCTTTCAAAATATGAGGGTGAGAACAGATTACCACGTCCGCTCCCTGTTCTGCCAGAAAATCGATTCTGTCCTGCATTTTTTCGTCCGGATCCGTGGAATCGGATTTTCCGCCATGAAGATAAACAATAGTAACATCTGCCTCTTCTTTGGCCTTCTTCAAATCCGATTCGATATTCTTTTCGGAATATGTATCCACCATATAGGACTCGTCTTCCGGTATACTGTGGTTTTCGCTGAGCATACAGCTGTAATCCATCACCGCTACCTTAAAGTTTTTCTTCTCAATAATCTGATACCGCTCTTCTTCCTTGCTGTGAATACCCAGAAGGGAAATCTTCGGATAATTTTTGTTCCAAAAAGATACGGATGTTGCAATTCCATTCTCCTGCTGATCAAAAGCATGTTCTGTGGCCTGAGTAACAATATCAAAGCCTGCATTTGCCAGAGCGTCTCCCACTTCCTCAGGAGTGGCAAAATCAGGATACCCTGCAGCTTTATCATGGTCTTTTTCCAAAGGCGTTTCCTGATTCACAGAGGCTAAATCCGCATCCTTAATAACCTTTTTTATATTTTCATACAGGAAATCAAAGTTCCAGTCATTGTCCTTTCCTGCGTTAATCAATGCGTCATGAATCAGATTATCCCCTGCTGCTACCATATGCAGGGTATTATTCTCTTCTTCTGCCTTTGCTTTCGCCTCTGCTTCTTTCTGCTTCTCCTGAGCTTCTTTGGCTTTTTTTGCTTCTATTTTTCCGTGTATGGCAAAGACGGCTGCCCCTATCAGCAAAATAGCCAGACCCGTTCCTGCAATCATCATTTTCTGGCGTCTGATTTGCTGCTGGCGTCTCTTTCTGGCTATCGCAATCCGTCTGCGCCTCTCCAGTTCCAGCCTTCTTTCCTCTTCCTCCCGCTGCTCTCTTCTTGTACGACGTTCGCTCATAGTTCTACCCTTTCTGTGATTCTTCCTGCCAATTTATACATCTTTATTATTTTTTATTTGCAATTCTCAAAAAACAGTTGTATCATACTCTCATGTTTAAATTATGAACAATTTATTGCTCATTTATTAACTACTTAACTACAATACCCATAATAATATGAAAGTGAAGATTATGTCAACGAAATCAAGAAATTATTTTTTAGACAACTACAAAGCGCTGCTGATTCTGCTTGTAGTCATGGGACATTTCATTGAGCCCTGTCACACAAACAATGCTGTTTTAGAATCCTTAAAGTGGATTATTTTTTCTTTCCACATGCCTGCCTTTATTTTTATTTCAGGATTCTTCTCCAAAAGAGCCATGAGCCTTGAAAAACTAATTCAAAAGCTGGTCATTCCCTATTTTGTGTACGAACTTCTGTATTATTTCCTGTACGTTTTCGTGATACATAAGGAAACCGGGCTGTACCTGAACCGTCCCAAATTTTCTCTGTGGTATCTGATGGCGCTGTTTTTCTGGAGAGCCATTACGCCTTACTTTCAGAAAATTCCTGGAAACATGGCTATTGCCTTTACGGCAGGGCTGCTCATTGGCTACACCCAGCTTGGCAACTTTTTCAGTATTCCGAGAACTCTGTTCTTTTACCCGTTTTTCCTGGCAGGTTACTATTTCCAGGAAGATTGGTTTGAAATCCTGCGCCGTCACTGGAAAGCTTTTACCTGCAGTCTGACAGCCTTTATATGCTTTTTCCTTGGCGCTGCATATCTGGCAGGCACAAAGCTGACCACCTTTATTTTTTATGGACGTTATTCCTATGAGGATATGGATATGCCGGGAATGGAAGGGCTATTGGTGCGGGCAGGCTGCTATGTAATTTCCTTCCTGATATTTTTTGCCCTGTGCGCTGTTATTCCCAGAAAGCGGCATTTTTTCTCCATACTGGGTATGCGTACCATGCCTATTTACCTGTTTCACGGACTGCTTTACAGTATTTTAAAGGCAACTCCTCTGCTGGAAAATGTAGACACCTATACCGAAACCGTTCTGCTTCTGAGTTCCTGTGTGGGAATTACCTTCCTGCTGGCCTGTGACAGTCCCAATCGGTTTGTAAATCGCATCTCTTCCCTTCCGGTGCGTCTGCCGAAGCTGCCAAAGCTGCCCGGACCTCCTGCACTGCCGGGCGGACAACTCCCCTTTTTCCGCTCTAAAGGCAAAATAACTCGGTAGAACCGTTCTTTGTTTCTGTATTATTCTTGTGAAAAAAAGCTGTCGCTTTAAGCTGCAATTAGGAAGACTCCCAATCTGCACTTAAGGCGACAGCCTTTTTCTTATTCCTGATAATCCGCTCCTCATCTCTGCGGTTTCAATTCTGCAAAATAATCCCTGGTTTCCTTTATGACTACAGAACTCAGTCCCAAAAGTCCTATCAGATTCGGGAAAGCCACAATTCCCGTCATGGTACAGATAACAATGAAAATATACCGAATGGCCAGACCCAGTTTTGTAATCTGAAGACCTTGCAGCCTTATGGTAAAATACACCCCCGTTGCCAGAAGCAAAAGCAGCGTAGGCGGTCCCCATACCACAGCCTGTACCTTTTCTAGAACAGGCAGCAAACTATTCATTTTTCACCTCTACTCAGCCGATTCCCTTATAAACCAGTCCCAGAATAAATACAATTACGGCCAGCGGCACATAGATGTATTTTGCCACAGGTTTAAACAATGCAGAGAGTTTCTTTTCTCTTCCTGTTTCCAGTTCCTCCTTGATTCTGTCAAATCCCAGAATGTAATAAATAGAAACTGCTCCCAGCACTGCGCCCAAAGGAACTACAATAATGGTGATAAAGTCCATCCAGTGTCCCACTCTTGCCTCTTCTTCCAGGAACAGACCTACCAGCAGAGTCAGCCCGCCGCACAGCAGTACCGCATAGCTTCTCTTTATTTTAAACTTCTGCTGCCAGCTTTCAATTACTGCCTCAAACATATTAATAAGGGAGGTAATTCCCGCAAAACATACGGAAAGGAAAAACATCACGGAAAACAGCCTTCCCATAGGCATCTGTTTGAAAATGTTGGGAATGGTTATAAACATCAGGGAAGGTCCTGAAGACGGCTCGATTCCAAATGCAAACACTGCGGGCATAATAGCCAGCGCAGACAGCATGGCTGCAATGGTATCAAAAAATACCGTCTGAAGAGAGGCCTTTGGAATATCCTCTTTCTTACTCAGATAAGAACCGTACACAATCATTCCCGAACCGGTAATGGATAAAGAAAAGAACGCCTGTCCCATAGCCATAACCCAGGTATCCACATTAGTCAGCGCTTCCCATTTGGGAACAAAGAGAAATTCGTATCCTTCCTTTGCTCCCGGCAGGAAAAATACACGAACTGCCAGGACTGCAAAAAGCAGGAAGAACAACGGCATGAGAATCTTATTTGCTTTTTCAATCAGGGGCGCTGCTCCAAACACAAGAAGCAGAACCGTAAGGGCAATAACCAAAATGTGCCAGGGAACGTTGCCCATCATTGCCGTCACTTCCCCAAAATATTCTGCAGAATCTCTTTCCATAACCGTATTCGTCACAGAACCGGCTAAAAATCTCAGAACCCATCCAATAATAACAGAATAACCGATAGCAATACCCAGAGATCCAAGAAGGGGTATCCATCCTATGATTTTTCCTATTTTTTTCTTATGAATGGCAGACCAGCAATGCTCGTAGGCCCCCAGAGTTCCCGTTCCTGCCCTTCTTCCAATGGCAAATTCTGCAGAAAGTCCCACAAAGCCGAAAAGACAAGTAAACAAAATATATGGTATCAAAAAGGCCGCTCCGCCGTATTCGCCCAGACGATAAGGAAACATCCAGATATTTCCCAGTCCTACCGCTGAACCTACACAGGCAAGCACAAACCCAAGAGAGTTGGTAAAACTCCCATTTTTATGCGTATTCATCTATTTTTACCTCCTGCTGCGTTAAATTTTAAAACTATGCCTCTTCAATGTAACAAAGAACCTTGGGAAAGTCAACCAAAACCATTGCACTTTCTGACGTTTTTTTTGCAGATTTGTGGTATATTTATGTTTGATATATTTACACAGGAGAGATACTTATGGATACTTTTATTTTTATCCTGGAAATCATAGGAACCATCGCCTTTGCCTCATCCGGCGCTATGATTGCCATTGAGAAAAAAATGGATATTTTCGGAGTCAATATTCTGGGCGCCACCACTGCGGTTGGGGGCGGTATTATGCGTGATGTGATTTTAGGGGTAACGCCTCCCACGGCCTTTGCCAAACCGGTCTATATCCTGTTTGCGGCCCTGACCTCCACCCTGCTTTTTGCCATTGTATACACCACTCCGGAAATTCTGCATTCTAAAATAAAAAATAAAATATACGACAAAATCATGCTCTGGTGTGATACCGTGGGGCTTGGTATCTTTACGGTGCTGGGTATTCAGACAGCTTCCCGGCTGGTGACAGAGGACAACCCTTTCTTCTTTATTTTTATCGGTGTACTCACCGGTGTAGGCGGCGGTGTGGTCCGTGACATTATGGCAGGGGAGACCCCTTATATTCTGGTACGGGAAATCTATGCCAGCGCCTCCATTGCAGGGGGAATTGTCTATGTGGTGTGCCGAAATTCTGTGGGCGAGGCCTCCGGTATGCTTCTGGGACTTTGCGTCACCGTGGTTGTCCGGGCGCTGGCTACACATTTTCACTGGAATCTCCTGCGGATTCATTGACGTGCCGTAAAAAAGTGCTATACTTATAAAAAAATGTGTGAAGGAGATGTTACGCCATGAGCAAAATTGATGAAGTCAGAAAAGCAATGGTCACTGCCATGAAAGCCGGTGACAAAGAACGGAAAGAATCCCTGTCCATGCTGCTGTCCGCTCTGAAAAACAAAGCCATTGACAAGCGTGAAGATTTGACAGAAGCAGAAGAAAACGAAGTGGTTTTAAAAGAAATCAAACAGACAAAAGAAACCCTGGAGCTGACTCCAGAGGACAGAACAGACCTGATAGAAGAATGTACCAAACGAATTGCTGTATATGAAGAATTTGCCCCGAAAATGCTGAATGAGAACGAAATCAAAGAAGTAATTCAGGGCGTACTTGCAGAACTGGAAATCACAGCTCCTGCAGGCAAAGACAAAGGCCGCATTATGAAAGTGCTCATGCCTAAGGTAAAAGGCATTGCCGACGGTAAATTGGTCAATCAGGTGCTGGCTTCCATGCTGCAGTAAACGAGCGTCTGTTTTTAAATGAGGCTACCGCACTTTATGCGGCAGCCTCATTTCTTCTAATCTAAAATTTGCCCTTCTGTGGAAATGGTCACCACCTGCCAGGGAAGGAATTTTCCGCTGTTTTGAAGCGCTTTCTTTACCGCCATCTCCAGACCTCCGCAGCAAGGTACCTCCATACGAAGAACGGTTACGCTTCTGATGTCATTATTTTTTATAATTTCTGTCAGCTTTTCGCTGTAATCTGCCCCGTCCAGCTTCGGACATCCGATAAGGGTAATCTTTCCTTTCATAAAGTCCCGGTGAAAATCAGCATAAGCATAAGCCGTACAATCTGCTGCGATGAGCAGCTTTGCTTTGTGAAAATACGGAGCATTTACGGGCACCAGCTTTATCTGACAGGGCCACTGCCTAAGCTGGGATACCCCTTTCTCCTCTTCCTTCTCTGCTTTGTTTTGGCTGGCGCGCACCGCTGCCTCATCATAGGGCGCTGCTTCCCGCTCCACAAAGGTAATTGCGCCTGTAGGACACTGAGGCAGACAGTCTCCCAGTCCGTCACAGTAATCCTCCCGCAAAAGTCTGGCTTTCCCGTCCACCATACCAATGGCGCCCTCATGGCAGGCTGATGCACAGAGTCCGCAGCCGTTACATTTCTCTTCCTGTATTTCAATGATTTTCCGAATCATGTTGTACCTCCCTTGCTTTTGTGTCCTTATCATACTATAATGCAGACAGAAATTCAGTGGTTAAAACCACGGAAAGGAAAACTTATGAAAATTTTTCAAATTCCTTTATTTCAGGGAATCAATAAAGAAGAACTGGATTTACTAAGACAACAAGGCTGTACGCGCCAGCAGCACTTCCTTAAAAATACTACCATTTTTCACATGGGGGATACCATTTCGGAACTGGGCATTGTCCTGTTCGGAAGCGTGATGGTAGAAAATACGGATTTGTGGGGAAAGCGGAGCATTTTAAGCCACATTTCCCAGGGACAGGTCTTTGCGGAAACTTATGCCCTCTGCGGAGAACCCATGATGGTATCTGCCATAACAGCTGAACCCTCGGAAATTCTGTTTTTAAACCTGGAGCGTCTTCCATATCTTCCTCCAAGGGCAGCGTCCTGCCGTTCTGTCATTATGCAGAATCTGCTGCGGATTTGCGTGCAGAAAAATCTGACTCTCTCCAACCGGATTTTCTGCACCACCCCAAAAACCATCCGGGAGCGCCTTCTGATTTATCTCACCGGACAGGCTGTCCGTGCAGGCAGCACAGCTTTTGAAATCCCTTTTGACCGTCAGGGCATGGCCGACTATCTCAATCTGGACCGCAGCGCGCTTTCCAAAGAACTGGGAAAAATGCGAAAAGAAGGTATTCTGGATTTTCATAAAAACAAATTTACTCTCTATCAGAAACTGGACTAAAAAAGTTGTGTTTATGTGGTTATAACAACATATTTTTTTGTTTCTGTATCCTATAATGAACCTCATGAAACGAAAACAACTCACAGGAGGATGAATAATGGAACAGAATATGTTTTGCTATCAATGTCAGGAAACTGCCGGATGTTCAGGCTGCACCAGGATGGGTGTCTGTGGAAAGACACCCCAGGTAGCTGCTATGCAGGATTTGCTCATCTGGGCAACCAAGGGTCTGTCCGCCGTTACCACACAGCTTCGCAAAGAAGAGAAGAGTGTTGACCGAAAAATCAATCATCTGATTACCCGCAATCTTTTCACAACTATTACCAATGTGAATTTTGATAACGAATCCATTACCGCACAAATCGAAGAAACACTCCGGGTAAAGGACGAACTGCTCTCCCGGACAAAAGACCGTGAATCACTCCCAGAGGCGGCGCTCTGGACTGGAACAGTCTCTGACTTTTCTGCAAAAGCGGCTTCCGTCGGTGTTTTGGCCACAGAAAACGAAGATGTCCGCTCTCTGCGTGAACTGATTACCTATGGTTTAAAGGGATTATCCGCTTACACGAAACACGCCAATGCTCTGCTGCAGGAAGATGAAGAAACAGACGCTTTTCTTCAGCGTGCGCTGGCTGCCACACTGGATGATTCCATGACTGCAGACGACCTGGTAAATCTCACTCTGGAAACCGGCAAATACGGGGTGCAGGGCATGGCGCTTCTGGACAAAGCCAATACCCAGGCTTACGGCAATCCGGAAATTACAAAGGTCAATATCGGCGTGGACAAAAATCCGGGAATTCTGGTTTCCGGTCATGATTTGCGGGATTTGGAAATGCTGCTGGAACAAACACAGGGCACCGGAGTAGATGTGTACACCCACTCTGAAATGCTTCCTGCCCACTATTACCCTGCCTTTAAAAAATATGACAACTTCAAAGGAAATTACGGAAATGCCTGGTGGAAACAGAAAGAAGAATTTGAAGCCTTCCACGGCCCCATTCTTATGACAACAAACTGCATTGTGCCGCCCAAAGACAGTTACAAAGACCGTCTGTATACCACCGGAGCGGCAGGCTTCCCCGGCTGCAAACACATTGACGGCGAAATCGGCGAGACTAAGGATTTCTCTCCGCTGATTGCACAGGCAAAAAACTGTCCGCCTCCTACAGAGCTGGAACAGGGCGAAATCATCGGCGGCTTTGCCCACGCACAGGTACTGGCTCTGGCCGACAAGATTGTGGAAGCAGTACAGTCCGGCGCCATCAAAAAATTTGTCGTTATGGCAGGCTGCGACGGACGCGCCAAAAGCCGCAATTACTACACTGATTTTGCAAAAGCCCTTCCAAAAGACGCTGTGATTCTCACTGCTGGCTGTGCAAAATATAAGTATAACAAACTGAATCTGGGCGACATTGGGGGAATTCCCCGTGTACTGGACGCAGGTCAGTGCAACGACTCCTACTCCCTGGCTGTGATTGCTCTGAAGCTGAAGGAAGTCTTTGGACTGGATGACATGAATGAACTTCCTATCGTGTACAACATTGCCTGGTATGAGCAGAAAGCCGTTATTGTTCTGCTGGCGCTGCTGCACCTGGGTGTGAAGAATATTCACCTGGGACCTACGCTTCCGGCATTTTTAAGCCCGAATGTGGCAAAAGTGCTGGTGGAAAACTTCGGTATTGCAGGGATTGATACGGTAGAAAAGGATATGGAAAGGTTTGGGCTTCTGTAAAAGGAATAAAGGGCTGGTTCGCAAAGCTCACACAAACGCTTTGCGAACCAGCCCTCTCTTATTTTGTTATATCATACTTCTCTTCCAACTTCCCTTTTTATAAAATCCCACAGAAAGCAGGGTTCCCAATGTCCAGCCCACAGGCCAGGAAATCCAGATTCCCACAGCGCCCCAGAACTTTGCAAAAACAAATGCCAGCACTACTCGCAGCAGCAAATCTGCAAAGGTGCTCACCATGAACTGTTTCATGGCTCCGCTGCCTCTTAACACCCCGTCTGAGGTCAGCTTCAGGCAAATCAGGAAGTAAAAAGGCGTTACAATTCTGCAGAATTGAATTCCCGTATTGCGGGCAAGTTGCGTACTGCCCTCATTCATAAACATATCCAGGCATGGTCCGGCAAAGCCGAACAGCAGGATAAAAGCCACCGCTGCAACGCCCAGAGCCAGAAAAACTCCTGTCTTAAATCCTTCTTTTACCCTCCGGATCTTACCTGCCCCTATATTCTGGGCGGTAAAGCTGGATACACTGTTTCCAATGGTTGTGAAACAGGTAATACTAAACGTATTCAGCTTAATAGCCGCCGAGTATCCTGCAATGACCGAGGAACCATAGCTGTTAATCAGGCCCTGGATAAACATGTTTCCCACGGAAACAAAGCTCTGCTGCAAAATACTGGGAACCGCTACCACCGCAATCTTCTTTAATTCCGAAACACTGAACTTCGCATATGACGCCTCTGTCCTGATTTCCCCTATCCGCTTTTTCAAAACAGCCAAAGACAGAAGACACGCCACACCCTGAGCCAGAAAGGTTGCCCAGGCCACGCCTGCCACACCCATGTGGAAACCTGCTACAAACAGCCAGTCCAGAAAAACATTGCCCAAAGAGGAGGCAATAAGAAAATACAAAGGTGTCCTGCTGTCCCCCAGGCTGTTAAAGATTCCCGTTGCCACATTATAAAGAAATAAAAACACAAAACCGCCAATGTAAATCTGCAGATACAGCTTACCGTCTGCAAAAATATTTTCCGGTGTGTTGACCAGCCTCATCATACCGCCGGAAGCGAAAATCCCCAATACAGTCAGCAGCGCAGACAGTACAAAGCCGCTGATAATAGCTGTGGAAACTGCGGATTTCAGGTTTTCGTACCGCTTTGCCCCAAAAAGCTGGCTGACTATAATGGTACAGCCTATCTGACAGCCAATAGCAACTGCCATAAAAATCATGGTAATGGGATAACTGGCTCCTACTGCCGCCAGAGCATCTTCCCCTGCAAATTTTCCGGCAATGACACTATCGGCGATATTATACACCTGCTGAAAAATCACCCCCACAAACATAGGAAGCGAAAATCCCCACAATACGGAACCGGGACGTCCTGTTGTTAAATCTTTTATCATATCGTATTCCTTTCCTGCAGCACACACCTGCCAAACAAAAAACACCGTCCCCGCAGCTCTACGTCTGCAAAAACAGTGCCTTTCAGTGCGCCTTCAGGGACTCGAACCCTGGACAAATAGATTAAGAGTCTACTGCTCTACCAACTGAGCTAAAGGCGCTTGTTTATTTATTTGTATTGCTTAATGCAAAAAGTATTATAACCGATTGATTTACAAAATGCAAGATTATTTTTAATATTTTTATGTTTTTATTTTGAAACATTTTATAATTTCTTTACAAATAATTTGCTTTGCCCCTTGCTCGATTCCTCTTACCATTAGGAAGAAGGCAGCGCTGTCAATATACCAATGATAACGGTGGCTGAGTCTGCTGCCTATAACTCTAAAGCTGCTGACTTGAATATCACAGATACAAATTTGGATGAACTTATAGAATCGACTGCAAATGGCTCTCCTTCGGAAGAAGAGGCACAGGCTGTTGTATTCCATACACCCCTGAATACAACAGCCTCTAAATTTAATTTCATTCTCTTATTTTTCCAAATGCACAGCCCCATATTTTCGAATACGCAGCGGATAAATATTCTCCTTATTCATAAACTTGGAGAGATACTGTACATATGCCTCTACATCTTTTTCCGCAACAATACTCATAATCACTCCCGCAAATCCGCCGCCATGAACTCTGCAGCATCCGTCTTTGACTTTTTTCAGGAAAAATTCGGTCAAAGCCAGATACAGCGTAATTTTCTGCTCTTTATAGTTAGACAGAGAGCAGCAATTCTGCAGAAGTTCCCAGGAAGACCTGCCGGATTCTTCCAGAATCTTTAACAGTTTTTCACCGTCTCCTTTGCCAATGGCTTCTGCAGCCTGATTTACTCTGTCATTCTCTGTAAAAAAGTGAAAAGCTCTCAGAATTCCTCTGTCATTTTCGCAGTCTTCCAGAATTTCCGGCAGTTTTTCCATAAGGGTTTCTATGTTGCTTTCCGCCAGTCTGCATACCCCCAGGCGCTGGGCAATTTCCTTCATCTCTGCCGGAACATCACTGTATTCCTGGCTTAAATCTGCATGTCCTTTCCCTGTATTCACAATGACCAGGCGGTATCCGAAATCTTCAAAGCCGAAATCCAGCTTTTCGTAAGACACATCTTCGGAAAAATCCAGCAAAATAGGTCCGCCAACAGCACAGGCCATCTGGTCCATAAGCCCGGAAGCCTTGTCCCAGTAATGGTTTTCTGCATATTGACCGATTTTTGCATAACTGGTGTAGTCTAATTTTCCATCGTTGAAAAAGTAATTGATCATAGAACACAACAACATCTCAAAAGAAGCGGAGGAACTAACCCCTGCGGAACTGATGACTTCCGTAGAAATATAGGCCCGGAAACCGGAAATCTGAAATCCAAACTCCTGTACTGCCTTTATCATTCCTGCTACCAAAGAAACAGTTCCGTGGTTTTTCGGCACTTTGTCCACCTGTGTCACGTCAATGACTACACGCTTTTCATAGCCTTCACTGACAATTTCCACAATATTGCTGTCATTTGGAAACGCTGCCCCGATGGTATCCATATTGATACTGGCTGCTATAACCTTTCCTCCGTTATGGTCTGTATGGTTTCCGACAATCTCTGTTCTTCCCGGCGCAGAGAAAAATTCCATCTGGCCGCTCTGAAAACACTTTTCATAATTTTCCGCCAGTTTTTCAAAACGCTGGCTGCTCTTTTCGGTTTCCCCGTATACTTCTTTTAATAATATCTGATTTGGTATCTGCATATCCATTTCTCCTTTATTTTTTTTGCCTGACTCTCTCTGCTTTCCATTATATCTGCCCCACCAATACCCGCCATAAAAATACTGCACAAAACCAGTAATATGTTGCGGAAATATTTTGATTATAGTAACATAGAAAGAAAAAGCAGAATTATATTGAGATATTTTGTCTTTACAGGAGATTATCATGCAGATTGTTACCAACCAATGTCAAAAAGAATTAAAAGAACATGGAAATTATGCTTTTCCCCTTCTGGTCAGTCAGGAAAGCCTCTCCAAATATGAATCCGGTTCCTTCCTCTGGCACTGGCACCCGGAAATTGAACTGACTTACATTACCAGGGGAGAAATGACATACAAGGTCAACCACAACACCTATCATCTGCGCCCAAAGGACCTGCTGTTCGGCAACACCGGAACCCTGCACATGGGCTGCCGGTATGAAAATCAGGACTGTGAATATACCTCCATTACCTTTGACCCCAAATTAATTTACGGATATGACAACAGCATTGTTTACCAAAAATATGTGAAACCTGTGCTGCAGAATTTCTCACTCACTGCCATACACCTAAATGGCGCAGAGCCCTGGCACGGGGAGGCTTTGCATTGTATTGAGGAAATCATTCGGATAAACGGGGAACAGTCCCCCACTTATGAAATACAAATGATAGTGAAATTAGAACAGTTCTGGCAGCTTTTGTTTCTGCATGCTGTCTCTGCTTCAGAAGAAACGCCTTTTGACAAGCGCAATTATGAAAGAATACGGGACATTTTATCTTACATTGAAAACAACTATGCTTCACTTCTGACTCTGGACGATATTGCCGAACACATACACCTGTGCAAAAGCGAATGTTCCCGCATGTTTAAAAAATATATGAAAATATCCCTGTTTGAATTTATTTTGCAGTACCGCATTGAAAAGAGCGTGGAATACCTTGGAAACAGCAGCTATACCATAACGGAAATTGCCCAGCGGGTGGGATTTCATGATTCCAATTATTTCACCAAGGTGTTTCGGGCGCAAAAAGGATGTACACCGTCAAAATTTCGGAAGAATATGCAGGACTTCTGAATTATCTCCTGCTGTTTAAATACTCCACAAGTTCTGCTGCCGTAGTTACAGGATTGCTTCCTCTGCATATAATTTCCTGATGTTTCTCATTTAATGTTTCCAACCTTTTCTTAGCCCGCAGTAAGGCATTTTCCTGATAGGGCAGCAATTTGTCATAAACCTCGTGACTTTTTTCATACTGGGGAAGTTTTCCTTTTTGTTTCAGTTGGCGAATAACCGTCTGACAGTCCTGTATAGGTGAAGTTTGATTATGAAAATGAAGCAAATACCATAATTCAAAAGCCGGATTGGAATAAGCCAGGCGGTATCCCTCCCTTTCTGCCAACTGTCTGGCTCTTCTTAACATTTCGTCCGTATTATCGTCTCGGTCAAACACGCACCAGATGACATCCCCCTCGTCTGGGTAATAAGGATGATTATGCCCCATGGTTGCCCTGGCTTTCTGCACCAGCTTATCTGCTGCTTTATACTGTGAAGTAATCGGTATAATATCTATATGGCATCCTCTTGTCCGAAAACGTTTAAAATAGCGAATTTCTGTTTCTTCCCCTTCACATACCAGATACACAACCGGATTTCTCTTTCTTTTTCCCTTTTCACGTTTTAGTTCTTTTATTCGTCCCACAAATCCTCACCTCCGCCAATAAAGGGAATTGCCCCATAACGCCCCTGCAAATAACCTTTTGAAATATTTTCCCCTTTGCGTGGTGAAAAATCTGTCAGGGCGTAAATTTCCGTCTGCATAGTATTTTCATCTTTTTCTGCAAACCATATCTGGTCTCTTCTAAGCAAGGTCAAATCTAATAATCCCATATCATGTGTTGTGAAAATAAGCTGTGCATGATGTATGTTGATTTGCGGATTTTGTATCATTTCAATCAAATGTCTGGTGAGAAGAGGGTGCATGCTGGCCTCAATTTCATCTGCCAAAATCACTGCCCCTTTCTCCAACGCCTCCAGCCAGAATCCAATACGTGCAAAAAAACGCTGTGTCCCCATGGATTCCTGCTGCAATTCCAGCGTATAATGACGCTTTTTTCCCTCTTTATCTGTAAGGCAATGAACAGTGGAAATCTCCGGTTCTTTTTTCGTTCCGGTAATGACTACATCTGTAATCCCTAAATCTGCCAGTAGCATTTCTTTTAAAATTTCCCGTTTCTGCACCTCTCCTCTCTGCATGGTCTGCAGTGTCTGCTCTAAATCCATTTCTCCAGAAACTTCCCCGTAAATTCCTTGTTGAAACCACAGGTAAGCATTTTCTGTCTGTGCACAATTCCATTCATTAGACGTAACCAAATACAGACGATTTCCCGGAGTTCTTCCAGCCAAAGTCATCTGTTCCGGAATATTTTCCCGAAATTCATAGTTTTCTCCATTCCTTGAAAAAATCAGCGCCTCTCTTCCCCTCGGCCAGTGATAAAGATACTCTGTCAAAATTTGCTTCTTATCAAAAGTATATCCGTATGCATATTTAATACCTTTATAATAGTAAATAATCTCAAATTCTGTAGGTGGAAATTCCTCCTCTACAAATGCAAAAGGTTCCTGCGGCAGTGTTTCTCCTTTTAACAGCTTTGCATACTTTCCGCATACCATATCTCTCATTCGGAATAAAGCATGCAGAACATTACTCTTCCCAGCGGCATTTGCACCGTAAACAGCCATAACCGGAACAAGATTTCTTTTTTTATCCGGTGAAATCAAACATTCCTGAAGGGACTTATCTTTTGTTGCTGACATACTGATAGTTGCCCTTTCTTTTATGGATTTATGATTTTTTACAGAAAACTGAACAAACATAGGGCGCCTCCTTTCTGTTATATTCATCTTATCACCAAATCATAATATGGTCAATTTTGTATTTTATTTTTGCATATTTTATTCAATTTTTGATACTAAAACATTTGTAGGACAATTTTAGAATTATTATATCATTTATTTTTCTTTCTATTTACTTCTTCTTAATCCGCACCGTTCCCAGCGTCTTCTCTACTTCTTCTATGGATTTCAGCACATCTGCCGACTTCTTCCCGGTTCTGCGGCTCTCATAAGCCCACTGGAAAAGCGCGCCCTGCATGCCGCCGCCTTTTTTCTTTGCCATACGCACCTGCACAAAGTTTCTTTTCTATATCTTATGTCTTACACATTCCCTGGTGCAGGTTCTATCTGGCCGCAATCAGCTTGTGAATGGGATTCCCCATAGAGGAAAATTTCTCCTCATACTCGGTCATCACATTTCCCTCATTTAGCGCCGGGTCATGGTGCAAATCAAAGGTATGGGCCACCAAGTGCCACTTGGTCTCCTGAATTTCCTCCAGAGAAAACTCAAACAATTCCCGATTGTCCGTCTTAAATTCTATTACGCCATCTTCTTTCAAAATCCGGTCATATCTTTCCAGAAACTGCCTGGAAGTCAGTCTGCGCTTGGCATGGCGCTCTTTTGGCCAGGGGTCGGAAAAATTCAGATAAATCTTCCCCACCTCTCCCTCGTCAAAAACAAGAGGAAGCTCTCTTGCGTCCATGCGGATAAAAAACAGATTCTTTGGCAAGGTTCCCTGCTCTTCTTTCTCCTCCATTTTCTGTAAAGCCCGCAGCAGCACACTGTCGTACATCTCGATTCCCACAAAATTCACATCGGGATTGCTCTCAGCCATATCCATGATAAATCGGCCCTTTCCCATACCTACCTCAATGGAAATAGGATTGTCATTGCCGAAAACTTCCTGCCATCTTCCCTTTTTCTCCTGTACGTTGTGAACAACATATTTGCTCTCTTCAATGGCGTCCTTTGCACCCGGTATATTTCTAAGCCTCATTGGGTCTTCCTGCCTTTCATGGTGATTTTTACTTTAAGAGTATAGCTGATATATGCGGTAACTTTCAAGAGATTTTTGAAAAATACATGTTGCATGAACGTTTCATAAACCACTAAAATCCGGATAATTCTGTGGCATAAATATTTTTCTCCTTATTTCGTCGTTTTTCTCTCTATCGTCTTTCTCTTCCTGCATTTTTTTTGCATTTAAAATAGATTCCCTCTGATTTTGATATATTTTCTAATCACTCTACCTAAATTTTCCATAATTCAAATACAATTTCATATGACTTTTTCTCAAAAATGGTGTATGATAAACAATGTAGAACAATTTTGAAGGAGGAGAGCCTATGGAAGACATTATCAGCAAGCTCGCAGAAATAGAAGCTGCAGCCTCCCATATTATGGACGATGTGGCAGAACAGAAAAAACAACTCGCCCGGGAATATGAGGAGTCCATTCAGAAATTTGATGATACCATAGACAGGGAAGTTCAGGAAAAGTCTGAGACTATCCGCAGAGAACTGGAAATCCGGATGAAAGACGAACTGGCGAAGCAAAGGTCTGAAACGGAAACTGTTTTAAGCCAGATGGAAAATTACTACGAAACTCACCACTCCCAACTGGCCAAGCAAATCTATGATAAAATATTAAGGATGTGATACTATGGGAAGTCTGCTTTCATACAGCGGTCTGTCCACGAAAATCCGTGCCATGCAGAGTAAACTTATCCGGGAAAGCCAGTATCAGGAAATATCCCAGATGGACTCCGTCACCCAGGTGGTAGCCTACCTGAAAAAGCAGCCGGGATTTTCGGATTTGTGGGCCGACCTTGACGAAAACAGCCTGCACAGAGGCGATATTGAAAAGCTTCTGGTTCATACCATACATCAGAATTTTGCCAAGCTGTACCGCTTTGCCAACCCACAGCAGAGAACTTTCATGGCACTGTATTTCAAACGCTATGAACTCTCTGTCATGAAGGACTGCCTGAGGAAAGTCTTTGACAAGGGCCACGCAGATTTGGATTTGTCCCTTTTTAAAGAATTTTTCGACCGACATTCCAGGCTGGACATTGAAAAGCTGGCCGCTTCGTCTACGGTTGCAGAATTTATCAGCAATCTGCAGGGTTCTGAATATTATGCCCCTCTCATAAAGCTGGGCGGCGACTGCACACCCAGTATTTTTGATTATGGTATGGCGCTGGACCAATATTACTTTGCCAATATCTGGTCTGTAAAAGAAAAACTGTTTAAAAAACGGGATTTACAGGAAATCACCAAAGCCTATGGAAACAAATTTGACATGCTGAATCTGCAATGGATTTACCGTTCCAAGAAATATTACCATATGGCGCCCATGGATATCTATGCGCTTCTGATTCCGGTTCATTACCGTCTCACGAAAAAGGAAATTTCTTCGCTGGTTGAGGCCGCAGATGAAGAGGAATTTCGGAGAGTTCTGGATGCCACTTACTATAAGAAACGTTTCCCCGCACTTGCCCCGGAGAAACTGGAAGATTTCTACAACTTGAATCTGAAAACGATTCTGGAAACAGAGGCAAGAAAATATCCACACTCAGTAATTATGATTTACTCATACCTCTATCACAAGGAGCATGAGGTTGACAGGCTGACAACAGCCGTCGAATGTGTCCGCTACGGACTGTCACCTGCTGAGACCATGGATTATATTACAAGAACTTAATAACTCGGAGGTGATTACATGATTGAGAAAATGAAATTCTTAAGTATTACCGGCCCGAAATCTGATATTGACCGAGTGGTAAACCAATACCTCTCCGAATACGAGATTCATCTGGAAAATGCCATGGCGCAGCTAAGCCAGATACAGCATTTATCTCCTTATATCCAGATAAATCCATATAAAGATTTGCTCTCCAGGGTCAATGAATTCGCCGGACTGCTGAAGAATCCCAAAGATGTTCCCACGGGTGATATTTCTCTTGAGGAAATTCAGTCTCTTGTAGACTCTCTTGGCAGCCGAATTTCCAGAATCAATGGGAAATGCGAAAAACTCGCCGAAGAACGTGCTTCTTTGACAGAGGATTTGAAGTGGATAACTCCATTTCTCACCCTGCCGGAAGACATCGACAAGCTGATTCATTACCGCTTTGTCCAGGTGCGTTTCGGAAGAATTCCGGTGGAATATTACGGCAAATTTAAAGAATACGTCTATGACAACCTGGACACCATGTTCTTCCCCTGCCATCAGGACGATTATGTATGGGGGCTGTACTTCGTGCTCTGGACAAAAATGGAACAGGTGGACGCGGTATTCTCTTCCATGCATTTTGAACGCATTTATCTGAAAAAAGACCATTATTTTGGTACTCCGGAAAAGATTCATGCAGAACTGGAAGCGCGGCTGGAAAATGTAAACCGGGAATTTACCCGCTGCCAGGAGGAAATGCAGGCCCTTTTAGAGGGAGATGCCAAATCTATTCTCTCCGCCGAGGCTGCTTTAAATGCGCTTTCCACCAACTTTGATGTGCGCAAAGTAGCCGCCTGTGTGAAAGAACATCAGGAAACCTTCTATATATTATGCGGGTGGATGAGCGAAAGGGACTGCAAGTCCTTTATGGCAGAAATTGAACATGATCCCAACCTGTTCTGCGTGGTGGAGGACGACCAGAACCAGATTAGCTGTAAGCCCCCTACCAAGCTGAAAAACCCGAAAATTTTCAAACCTTTCGAAATGTATATCAAGATGTATGGTCTGCCGGATTACCATGAAATGGACCCGACCATCTTCGTGGCGCTGACGTATTCCTTTATCTTCGGCATTATGTTCGGAGATGTAGGACAGGGACTTCTCCTGGCAGTCGGAGGTTTCCTGCTTTATAAGTTCAAAAAAATGGATTTGGCCGCCATTATCGGAACTGCGGGTATCTTCTCTGCTTTCTTCGGATTTATGTTTGGAAGTATTTTCGGATTTGAAGATATCATCGACGCCGTATGGCTGCGGCCTTCAGAAGCCATGACTTTAGTTCCTGGACTTGGAAATATGAACACGGTATTTGTAGCCGCTATTGTATTTGGTATGTTTTTGATTCTCATTACCATGATTTTTCACATTATCAATGCCGTAAAGACAAAGAATGTGGAGGGCATCTGGTTTGACCAGAACTCGGTCTGCGGTCTGGTGTTCTATGGAACCCTTACTTTGTGTGCACTCCTGTATCTTACGGGAAATGCCCTTCCGGCAGCAGTTGTTCTGGCAGTGATGTTCCTTGTACCGCTGGTTATCATTATGTTAAAGGAACCCATTGCCCGGTTGGCAGAAAAGAAAAACCCTGCCATTGAGGGTAGCAAGCCCATGTTCTTTGTACAGAGCTTTTTTGAATTATTTGAAATTATGCTGAGTTTCCTGTCCAATACCCTTTCCTTTGTGCGTATCGGTGCATTCGCTGTCAGCCATGCCGCCATGATGGGCGTGGTGCTGATGCTGGCCGGTGCGGAAAGAGGCGGAAATATTAACTGGCTGATTATCGTACTGGGCAATGTTTTTGTATGTGCCATGGAGGGCTTGATTGTAGGTATTCAAGTGCTTCGTCTGGAATACTACGAAATGTTCAGCCGTTTCTACAAGGGCAGCGGCAAGGAATTCCGTCCTTTCTTAAAGCATATAAACAGCAGACGGACTTCCGAACAGACATAAACCATATAAATTCGTTTGATTTTAGGAGGATATTATTATGACAACCATGATTCAGATTCTTACAGCAGCAGCTTTGATTTTAAGCATTATCGTACCTTTCGGCGCTTTCTTTTTAGGAGAAAAAAATAAAAAACGCTATAAAAAATCCCTGGCCTGCAACTGCTTCTTTTTCTTCGGCAGTCTTTTTGTGGGAACTATTGTGATGTTCAGCGGCACCATGACTGCACATGCAGCCGCAGGAGGAGCTGATTTAGCTACCGGTATGGGTTACATCGGCGCGGCGCTGGTTACCGGACTTTCCGGTATTGGTTCCGGTATTGCCGTTGCAAGCTCCGCCAGCGCTGCTTTGGGAGCTATCAGCGAAGACGGTTCTCTTTTTGGTAAATCCATGATTTTCGTAGCTATGGCCGAAGGTATTGCTTTATACGGTCTGATTATTTCTTTCATGATTCTTGGTAGACTGGGATAACAGGTGATGTCTTATGAAAATGTTTTTAATCAGTGACAATATTGACACCTATACAGGTATGCGTCTGGCAGGTGTAGAGGGAGTTGTGGTGCATGAGCGGGAGGAACTTCGACAGGCTTTAGAAAACGCCATTTCAAACAAGGAAAACGGTATCATTCTTCTGACTGAAAAATTCGGGAAAGAGTTTCCTGATATTATTGACGACATGCGTTTAAACCACCGTCTCCCCCTGCTGATTGAAATTCCTGACCGACACGGTACAGGACGCGCCCCTGACTTCATTACTTCTTATGTAAACGAAGCCATTGGACTAAAATTATGACAAGAAGGTGATAGATATGACAACAGAGGAAAAACTGCAGCATTTCTATGATGTTTCCATGAACAGTGCACAGGAAGAGGCTCAAAAGGCCATTTCCGAGTACCGCGCTTCTCTGGAGCAGGAAATGGAACAGCACAAGCGGGAAAAACAGGCTGCTTCTGACAATCGGTTTAAAATAGAATCTGAAAATGCTGCCAGGGAAATCAACAAGGCCCTGTCCGCAGAGCACCTGCATATTAAGAGAAAACTCTCTAAAAAACAGCAGTCTTTAAAGGAAAAACTCTTTACAGAAGTAGAACATTTGCTGAAAACATTCAGTCGCCAGCCGGAATACACAGACTGGTTGGAAGAAAAAATCAGCGCCGCTCTTGCCATTGCAGGGAACGACGAGGTGCAGATTTATGTAAACGCTTCCGATGCTGCGCTTTTAGAAGAACTGGAGAAACGCACGGGAATGACTCCTCTTCTGTCTGACACAGATTTTATGGGAGGTATCCGGGCTGTCATTCCCGGCAAAAATATTCTGATTGACAACACATTCCTCACATGCTTTGAGAGTGAAAAGGAAAGCTTTAACTTTGACGGAGGGATAAGACATGAGTAAAACCGGTATCATTTACGGCATTAACGGCCCTGTCATTTACCTGAAGGGAAATACAGGCTTTAAGATGTCTGAAATGGTTTATGTAGGACAGGAAAACCTGGTGGGCGAAGTCATTTCCCTGAAAAAAGACGCCACCACAGTACAGGTTTTCGAGGAAACCAGCGGACTGAAACCGGGGGAAACGGTAACCGCCAGCGGTGACGCTATTTCCGTCACTCTAGGCCCCGGTATCCTGGACAATATTTTTGACGGTATCCAAAGACCTCTTTCCGTCATTGCGGAGCAGTCCGGAAAATACATTTCCAGAGGTATGCAGGTATCTTCTCTGGACACAGAAAAACTGTGGGACGTGCACATGACCATTACAGAGGGCATGGAAGTATACGGGGGCACTATCATTGCAGAGGTGCCGGAAACAGCTTCTATTGTACACAAATCCATGGTACCTCCAAACCTGCACGGAACCGTGAAATCCGTAGTTCCTGACGGAAAGTACAACATTACCCAGACACTTGCAGTCCTGGCTTTAGAGGACGGTACGGAATATCCGCTGAAACTGGCACAGAAATGGCCTATCCGTATTCCCCGTCCTACCAGCAAGCGTTATCCGGCTTCTAAGCCTTTGGTAACGGGACAGCGTATTCTGGATACTTTGTTCCCCATTGCAAAAGGCGGTACAGCAGCAGTTCCCGGCGGATTTGGTACAGGAAAGACCATGACCCAGCACCAGATTGCCAAGTGGTCTGACGCGGACATTATTATCTACATTGGCTGCGGCGAGCGTGGAAACGAAATGACCCAGGTTCTGGAGGATTTCTCCAAGCTTCATGACCCCAAGACAGGGAATGCCCTTATGGCGCGTACTTCCCTTATTGCCAACACATCCAACATGCCTGTG
>DXFK01000060.1 GCA_019114495.1 Candidatus Blautia stercoravium | reverse complement strand
GATTATATGCTATTATTAAATTCCTTTATCTCTTGCCGCTTTCATACGCGCCATAGCTCTTGCCAGAGAAGCCTTGGAAACATAGTATTCCTGCAGACTCTGTTTCTGACGGAGCTGTTCCTCTGCACGCTCTTTAGCGTCACGAGCCCGCTTCAGGTCAATATCCTCCGGCTTTTCAATACTATCTGCCAGCACAGTTACACGGTTATTGATAATCTGCGCAAAGCCACCGCCTACAATGGCCGTATACCAGGTATCGTCCTCAGCCTGAAAGCGCATTTCTCCCGGAACAATGGCAACCATCATATCTGCATGGTGTGCCAGTATGGTAATGGCGCCATCTTTTGCAGGGAGTGAGATAGATTTTCCTCTGCCATGATAAAAGTCCTTATCACTGGCAATGACACTTAAACCAAATGTATTCATAGGCCTTCACTCCTTACATCTTCTCAGGATTCCTGTTTTGCTTTTTCAATTACCTCGTCAATGGTGCCCACATTAAAGAAAGCATTTTCCGGATATTCGTCCATTTCTCCGTTTACGATCATTTTGAATCCACGGATAGTTTCCTTTAATGGTACATATTTGCCAGGAATACCGGTAAAGACTTCTGCTACATGGAAAGGCTGGGAAAGGAACTTCTGCACCTTTCTGGCACGGGCAACTACTTTCTTATCTTCTTCAGACAATTCTTCCATACCCAGAATGGCAATGATGTCCTGGAGTTCTTTGTATTTCTGCAGATATTCCTGCACCTTTCTGGCTGTCTCATAGTGTTCTTCTCCCACTACATCTGCTTCCAGAATACGGGAACTGCTCTCCAGAGGGTCAACCGCTGGATAAATACCCTGCTCTACAATCTTTCTGGACAAAACCGTGGTGGCATCCAGATGTGCAAAGGTGGTGGCCGGCGCCGGGTCTGTCAAGTCATCGGCAGGCACATAAACAGCCTGTACAGAAGTAACAGAACCATTTTTTGTGGAAGCGATACGTTCCTGCAGTTCGCCCATTTCCGTTGCCAGTGTCGGCTGATAACCTACGGCAGAAGGCATACGTCCCAAAAGGGCAGAAACTTCTGAACCAGCCTGTGTGAAACGGAAAATGTTATCAATAAACAGCAACACGTTCTGATGTTCTTCATCACGGAAATATTCTGCCATGGTAAGCCCTGTTTCCGCCACACGCATACGGGCACCAGGGGGCTCATTCATCTGTCCGAACACCAGGGCTGTTTTTTCCAGAACACCAGATTCTTTCATTTCTGTCCAAAGGTCATTTCCCTCACGGGAACGCTCTCCAACACCGGTGAAAATAGAGTATCCGCCGTGCTCGGTTGCAATGTTGCTGATAAGTTCCTGAATCAATACCGTCTTACCTACACCGGCACCACCGAAAAGACCGATTTTACCACCCTTTGCATATGGTGCTAAAAGGTCGATAACCTTAATACCAGTTTCCAGAATCTCTACTACAGGACTCTGTTCTTCAAAAGTCGGCGGGTCTCTGTGAATAACCCAGTGTTTTACATCATCCAGCTGTTCGCCTTTGTCTATGGTTTCACCCAGAACATTAAAAAGACGACCCAGAGTTTCTTTTCCTACAGGTACGGAAATGCCTGCTCCTGTAGCAGTAACCTCCATATCCTTGCTAAGTCCGTCACTGGAAGCCAGCATAATACAGCGTACCGTATGATTTCCGGTATGCTGTGCCACTTCCATAACAAGCTTTTTGCCGTTTAACTCTACAGTCAAGGCGTCTTTGATGCTTGGGAGGTTCTGATTTTCAAATTCTACGTCTACGACAGGTCCCATAACCTGTACAATTTTACCTTTTTCCATCAAAAGGAAACCTCCTTCTACAGTTTCTTTTTCTGTGCCTTGGCCCCGCTGATAACCTCAGTAATTTCCTGGGTAATCGCTGCCTGACGCACACGGTTGTATTTAATAGATAAATCCTTCAGCATATCCTTGGCACTGGATGTCGCTGCATCCATGGCCATCATACGGGAATTGTGCTCACTGGCATAGGATTCCACCAGACATCCGTAAATCATGCCACGCAGATAGTTTGGAACAATGCTGTTCAATACTTCTTCTGCAGAAGGAATCATTTCGATTTCTTCCTGGTGAATATCCACAAGTTTCTGTACGGAAGTGCTGAAAGTTGCCTTTTTCAGCGGCAAAAGCTGCTTCTTTTCCGCTACCATAGTAGCAGCATTTGCCATACGGGTATAAATAATGTGAACCTCATCCAGTTCACCCTCCAGGTACATGGAAATCATCTTTTCCGAAATGACTCTGGCCCTGTGCATGGTGGGTTTCTGCACCGTAAAACGGAAATTGATATCCACATCCACATTTTTTTTGCAGAAATACTGCCTTCCCACCTCTCCCAGTACAAAAAGCTGGGAGTGGGGGCTGTTTTCCATATATTCCTCTGCAATCTTAAAGACATTATGGTTGTACGCTCCTGCCAGACCCTTGTCTGCAGAAACCACAATATATCCTATTTTTCTGTCTTCCGGCGCAATTTCCTGTCTTTCATCAAAATATCTGTGTTCCGTAACCTCGATATGACGCAGAACACGTCCTATGGCTGACTGAAGAGAATAAAAGTAAGGCTCTGTATCAGCAAGTGTTTTCCTTGCCCGTTTCAGCTTTGATGAAGAAATCATGTACATGGCACTGGTAATTTTCATTGTATCCTGGATACTTTTCATACGGCTTTGTATCTCTTTTGCACTCGCCATCTCATCACCTGTTCCTGTTCTTAAATTCCTCTGCTACCTTCAAAATTTTGTCTCCCAGTTCATCGGAAAGGACTTTTTTCTCATTGATTTCGTCTCTGATTTCCGGATATTTAACGTCGAAATACTCCAGCATATCCATCTGGAATTTTTTCACATCTTTCACCGGAACCCCTGTCATAACCTTATGAGTAGCTGCCCAAAGAGTGATAACCTGTTCATGGGAAGCAAGAGGTCTGCACAGCGGCTGTTTTAACAATTCCATCAGGCATTTTCCATAATCCAGCTGCGCCTTTGTCGTGTCATCCAAATCTGAAGAGAACTGGGTGAACACTTCCATCTCACGATACTGCGCTAAATCAATACGCATGCTTCCGGACGCCTTTTTCATAGCTTTTGTCTGTGCCGCACCACCTACACGAGATACGGAAAGACCTACATTTACGGCCGGACGCACACCTGCATTAAACAAGTCACTTTCCAGGAAAATCTGTCCGTCCGTAATCGAAATCACGTTAGTAGGAATGTAAGCAGATACGTCTCCGGCCTGTGTCTCAATAATCGGCAGCGCTGTAATAGAACCGCCTCCGGCTTCTTCGCTCAAACGGCTGGAACGCTCCAGAAGTCTGGAATGTAAGTAAAATACGTCACCCGGATAAGCCTCACGTCCCGGAGAACGCTCCAGAAGCAGAGACAGGGCACGGTAGGCCACTGCATGCTTGGACAAATCGTCATATACAATCAGAACGTCTTTTCCCTTGTGCATAAAATATTCTGCAAGAGCTGTACCGGAATAAGGTACAATATACTGTAGGGGCGCACAGTCACTTGCTGTAGCAGAAAAGACTGTGGTATATTCCATAGCTCCGTATTTTTCCAGTGTTCCCACCAGTTTCGCTACTGTAGACGCTTTCTGTCCAATGGCTACATAAATACAGATAACGTCTTTTCCCTTTTGGTTCAAAATAGTATCTACGGCAATGGACGTCTTACCTGTCTGACGGTCACCAATAATCAACTCACGCTGCCCCCTACCGATTGGAAACATGGAGTCAATGGCTAGAATACCGGTTTCCATTGGCACAGATACGGATTTACGGTCGATAATACCCGGTGCTTCCTGTTCTACAGGACGGTAATCCTGTGCTTTTATTTCACCCTTGCCATCAATAGGCGCACCCAGGGCATCTACGATTCTTCCAATAAAGCTTTCGCCTACAGGAATACCTGCTTTTTTCTTTGTACGGGCTACCTTGGTGCCTTCTTTGATTCCTGTGTCTTTTCCGAAAATGATAACACCGATTTCATTTCTTTTAATATCCTGTACCATTCCCTTGACACCGTTTTCAAAAGTCACAATTTCGCCGTACATGGCATGGTCAATCCCGTAAACAGTCGCAATTCCGTCACCTACCCAGATAACGTTTCCGATTTCCCGGACATCTGCTGTAGTGTCGAAATTTTCAATTTCTTCTTTCAGAATGGAAATAATTTCTTCTGAATTGATTGAACTCAAACCGTTCACCTCCAGATTAATTTTTGTTGTAATGCATTGATACGGCCTTTTAAGCTGTAATCAAATTCCTGGTCCTTTACCTGGAGAATAAATCCCCCCACCAGGCTCTTATCTTCTTTTAATTCTAATACTGCCTTCGCTGTACCATATTTCTTTTTCAGAAATTCTCTGATGCCTTCCAGCTGCTCTTTCGCAGGCGGTGTCACATAATAAAGCACAGCATCCAAAATTTGTTTCTGTTCGTTATAATACTCCTGATATGCCTGAAAAATCTCAAAAAGAAGCGCTGCATGACCATATCTGCAAAGAACACAGATAAAATCTGCCAGTGTCTTTTCAAAGATTCTTCTAACTGCTTTTTCTTTCTGTGAAAGAGACACCACCGGGCTCTCTAATATCTGTAAAAGCCGCGGAGTCTCTTTTATGATTTGTTTCGCATCTTTGATGCTTTCCGGTGAAACGGAAAGTTCATAGAGCACCCTTGCATAATTAATTGAGGTCTGTGTCATTTGCATCACCTGCTTTTGCTAAAAATTCATCATAGAGCATATGGTTTCCTTTTTCACTGCTGCCATCGGAAAGCAGTTTTTTTGCCGCCTCCATAGCCAGTGCTGCGATTTCTGTCTTCGCACCCTGCATAGCGTTCTTTCTTTCCTGCTCTGCAGTATTCTTTGCTGTGTCTATGATTTTTGCTGCCTGCAGATTTGCATTTTTCACAATGCCTTCACTCATCTGCTTTGCATCTGCTTTTGCATCTTCAATAATCTGCGCAGACTCTTCTTTTGCAGAAGAAAGAGCATGTTCATACTGACCTTTTAATGCTTCTGCTTTTTCCTGAACTGCCTTTGCATTATCAAGCTGGCTTGCAATGAGCGCTTTTCTCTTTTCCATAATTCCTGTTACCGGTCCGATAAGGAATTTTTTCATCAAAAGATAAAGAACAATCAGGTTTATAATCGTCCAGACAAGGTCCCAACCGATTTTCAGCACCTTTCCTGCACCTGCCTTTCTTTCAATGATGGATTATAAGAATAAAATTAACAAACTGATAACGAAACCATAAATAGCGGTTGCCTCTGCAAGGGCACATCCAAGAAGAAGTGCTTTGCTGATTTTACCTTCTGCTTCCGGCTGTCTTGCAATAGCTTCCGTTGCCTTTGATGTTGCTATACCGATACCAAGACCTGCTCCAATACCTGTTAATACTGCAATACCTGCACCAATTGCTGCTGTCATAATTCATTTCTCCTTTTTTCTTAAATTTTTTACTCTTCTATCTGCTCTTTCATAAAGAGGGAAGTTAAAAAAACAAATACATAGGTCTGAATCAGACCATCAAAAATATCAAAATATAAGCTGAATGGAACTGGCAAAATTGCCGGCATAATCATTTTCAGCAATTCCATAATAACGAAAGAACCTATTACATTACCAAATAATCGCATGCACAAAGATACTGGACGGATTGCAATTTCCATAATGTTGATAGGTGTTACTATGGCCATAGGCTCTGTAAAGCTTTTTAAAAAGCCTTTCATGCCTTTCTTATGGAATCCGGCATAATAAATAAGGAATAAACTCATAAGGGCAAGGGCTGCCGTTACGTTCAAATCCTTAGTAGGGGGCTTAAAGCCAAGCAAACCAATGAGGTTCGCTACTCCGATATATAAAGCTGTGGAAATCAGATACGGTATATACCTTCTGCCCTCTTCGCCCAGAATATCCGTGAAAAAGTTGTTCAGGAAACTGATAAAAGCCTCAAGCGCAAGCTGTTTCTTTCCTGGATTTTCCACCTTTAAATTCCGGACAAATACAATAGCCAGAAGGGTCAGAACCGCTATGATAATCCATGTGACCACCACAGATTCTCCTACCGGAATCCCGCCGAAGATGGGAATTTTGAATACGGTTTCGCATTGGAGCTCTTCCGTAATCCTTTCCGCTATGCTATTCGTAGGTCATTTCCCCTTTCTGTGTTAATGAATTCTTGACTTTCTCCTTTCCATTTTTCTAAGTTATTGTGAGCAATAAAACAGATATGGCACTCGCTTTTGTGTCTTCTTATTAATTGCTTTTAACACATTACTGCTAATTAATTGATTTGTCAATCTTTCCTTTTGTCCAAAAAAATGCCTGAATTTTCGTCATTTTTCTCGGAGTTTTTTAAAGTTCTCTTCTGTTTTTGTAAGATATTCCATGGTTTTTATATACCGTTTGGTATACACTGGTTCTACCACTTACTTTTTTCACAATTATTTTATATTTTTATTATATATTTTTATTATTTTTTACCTTTTCTATTCTCAACCAAAAAGAAAAGCTGTTTTAAATGTCTAATAAAACCTCTTTTCTTTGGCTATTCTGTAAATAGCTGTACATTTTCTCCAAAATAACTCTGCACTTTCTTTCTTCTCGTTCTTGTGTTATGCTTATTTTACGCAAAAGGAGGTGCAGCAAACATGGAATCATTTACAGAAAACACTCTGCAAAAACTGATTATTGCAGGCGCCGGTCCCGCCGGTATCTCTGCGGCTTTATACGCTGTCCGTTCAGGCATTACTCCTCTGATACTTTATAAAGACGGCGGCGCACTGGAAAAAGCTGTGAAAATTGAAAATTACTATGGCTTTTCCCATCCCATTTCCGGAAAAGAACTCTATGAAAACGGCCTGGCTCAAATACAGGCTCTGTCTGTTCCCACTTTACAGGAGGAACTTTTGTCCATAGAATATGATGGCGATTATCTTATACGCACAGCGCTTCATACTTTTCGCGCAAAAGCAGTTATTCTGGCCACAGGTACAAAAAGAAATACCCTTGCCTTAAAGGAACTGAAAAAGTACGAAGGAAACGGTATCAGCTACTGTGCCGTATGTGATGGATTTTTCTACCGCCAGAAAGAAGTGGCTGTTCTGGGAAACGGGCCTTATGCCCTGCACGAGGCTAAAGTCCTAGAGCCTCTGGCAAAAAAAGTCACCATTCTCACAAACGGAAAGGAGCCTCTTTTTTCTCCTGATCAGCTGGGAAGTATCTATCTGGAAAAACAGAAAATCCTTTCTGCCAAAGGAGATAACTCTCTTTCTCATCTGGAACTGGAAGACCACACGCTCTTCCCCCTGGATGGACTTTTCGTGGCTCTGGGAACTGCTGACAGTACGGATATCGCCAGAAAACTGGGACTTTTTATGGAAGATAACCATATTTTAATCGAAAAAGACACCAGCACAGCTCTTCCAGGACTTTTTGCGGCCGGAGACTGTACCGGAGGACTGCTTCAGATTTCAAAAGCTGTGTACGAAGGCGCTCTGGCAGGCACAAAGGCTGTTGATTATCTGCGAAATGGACACAGCATAAAAATTTAAGAGAGAAATATATTGAAATGTAACTTTGTTACAGATATTTTGATATTTTTACGTTATAATAAGGATAATTACAGAAAAACAGAAAAAGGAGATTATGATTATGGCAATGGATTTTACTGTAGAAAATTTTGAACAGGAAGTTCTGAATTCGGATATCCCGGTTCTCGTTGATTTTTGGGCTACCTGGTGCATGCCCTGCAAAATGCTGGCACCTGTTATCGAAGAGCTGGCAGAAGAAGCCAAAGGCGCCTATAAAGTTGGAAAGGTTGATGTAGACACTTCTCCATCTCTGGCAGGGCAGTTCGGCATTATGAATATTCCTACGGTTCTGGTCTTTAAAAACGGCCAGGTAGCTGGCAAATCTATAGGAGCTGTCCCCAAGGAAAAACTGCTGGAACTGCTCCGATAAATTTCTGACAAACATCCCCCGCACAAGCAGTATAGATTACTCTATGGGCTTTCACTTTCCCAAAAGCCCATAGAGTTCTGCTTTTTTCTCCAGTTTAATCTCTCCCCGATTCAGGGAAACAAAGCCGCTTTTTGCCAGCTGCTTCAAAGTCCGGCTCACTGCTTCTCTCGCACTTCCAATGCTTTTTGCAATTTCTTCATGAGTCATAACAATAGCAGAAGAACCGCTTTTCGCAGATTCATCTAAAAGGAAAGAAACCACTCTTTGGGTCAGGCTTAAAAAAATCATCTGCTGCAGAGCCTCCACCACATCTGAAAAACGCTTTGCCGTCTCTTTATACATAAAATTATCCATATAAACATTCTCTCTGGACATAGCTGCCAACAGTCCTGCCGGAATTACCAGCCCAGTACAATCTGTCTGCGCCTCAATTTCCACATCAAAGGTAATTGCAGAGAGTACACAGGAAGCTGCCAGGATACAGCAGTCTCCCTCTCGCAGACGGTAAATTGTCACTTCCTTTCCTTCATCAGAAAGCAGATATGTCCGCATAATTCCATCCAGAATAAAGACTGCCCCCAGACATTCCCTTCCACTGGAATAAATGCTGTCTCCTGCCCGATATCGGACAATTCGTGATTCCCGAACCAACAGTTCTTTCTGAATCTCTGTTAAATGTTCCCAAAAGGTTTTTTTTTGCAAAATTTCTTCTTTCTTCTTGTTCATTTTCATCCCTGCCTTGTATTTTTTGTCAGTACCTTTTACAATATCTTTATACTAAGAATACCTCAAAGGAGCCGCCTATGAAAGCTAAAAATCCAAAAGTAAAATCTATTCTCCTGGTTTTGGTCCTTTTGCTGATAACCGCCTCACCGATTCTGTTGTCCGCTTTGCAGAAAACTTTCACCATACGGGTGGCCTGCGTAGGTGACAGCATTACCTATGGCGCCAAAATCGAAGACAAGTTCATCAATTCCTACCCAGCCCAGCTGCAACTGCTTCTGGGCAGTGACTATCTGGTGGGAAATTTCGGCGCCAGCGGACATACTCTTCAAAAAAGCGGAAATTTCCCTTATTGGAACAGTCTGGCTTTTCAGGAAAGCAGCGATTTTAAGCCGGATATTGTGCTGATTATGCTTGGCACCAATGACACCAAGCCTTATAACTGGACTGGCACTGAAAATTTTCTTGCAGACTACCGGGAACTGATTCGTCACTACCGTTCTCTGAAAAGCCATCCTCAGATTTATCTCATGACGCCTGCTACGATTTTTCCGGAAAGTTTCAAACCGGCCAACGGCTATAAAATGCAGGCGGATGTGGCAGACCTGATATCCAAGGCTATAAAAGAACTTGCCAAAGAGGAAAATCTGCCCGTCATTGATATACACGAACACACCCGGAAGCATCCGGAATACTTTCTGCTGGACGGTGTGCACCCGGATGCCAACGGCGCCCGGAACATTGCCCGGCTTGCTTATAAATCTATTCGGGGAATAAAGCGCTGATTTCAAAATGTTTTTATTTTCCCTTGTTCTTGCAGATATTCCAGAAAGGCTGTACAGCCCTTTACAATGTCACGGTAAGTATCATCAAATTTTCTGCTGTACCAGGGATCAATAACAGAGGCCGTACTGCCTGCGTATTCCAGCAGCATTTTGATTTTTCCGCCTTTGTGTCCAGTGATTTTTTCTATGTTGCGAATATTCATGGTGTCCATACCGATGATATAGTCGTATTTGTCATAATCTGACTTCTTTAACTGCACGGCCCGCTTGCCTTCGCAGGAAATGCCGTGACGCGCCAGTTCTTTCCTGGCCGGCGGGTATACCGGGTTGCCGATGCCGTTCCAGATTTCTTCCGTACTGGTAGCGGCAGAAGCGATTTCAAACTGGGGTACGAGACCTTTGGCCTGCACCATGTCTTTTAAAATGAACTCTGCCATAGGGCTACGGCAGATATTGCCGTGGCAAATGAATAAGATTTTAATCATTGTATTTCTCCTCCTGAAATGCCTCATTTTGCCCTATTTTACGCCATTTCTCGGCATTTTTATTTTATTACACTATCACACGAAAGTGTAATAAAAATTGCAAAATAAGGCAAAATGATGCAAAGTGTAGTAGTCATTTGTAGTCACTTGGTAGTCAGCTAAGGGGGTGCAGACTACTCGGATTTTTTTCAAACTTTTTAACGATTGCTTGCATAGGGGGTGCAATTTCAAGAGCAATCGTTATAAGGTTATTTCCATTCAACTGTTATCAATTATACTATCTTTTTGGTTTCCACACAATTCCCAACACAAAAATAACGCTCAAGGTTCATTCCCCTGAGCGTCTTCTGCTAGTCTTAAACTACTTTGAACATATTCTGCTTCATCGGCTTCTTGCCGTCTGTCTTATCAATTTCCTTCCTTGCCTGTTCCAACTCCTCCATTGGAATCATCTCATTCTTTGCATCGTCCAAACCGAGGTGCGTGTATGTGTTCATCGTCACACCAATCTCCGAATGTCCCATTAAATACTGTAGCGTCTTGGGATTCATTCCAGCTTTCGCTTGATTGCTGCAATAGGTGTGCCTGCAAACGTGTGGAGAAATCTTTGGCATTTGTACTTTAAAAATGCTGTTATATCTATTGACCGCATGCTTGAATCGATGCTCCCAGTGAAGCGCCACCTCTGGCATTCCATTCTTGTCTCTAAACAAGAATCCCATGTATCCGCCAACCATTATCTCCGGCAAATCCTTAGGCCTATTTGCCAGAATGACCTTGAACATTTCATACACATCTTCTGTCATAGGCAGTTTCCTTGTTCCTGCGTTTGTTTTTGTAGATTCAATGTGATATTCCATATGGCTTGTTCTCTGCAGCTGATGGTCAATGTTGATAGTGCGATTCTTCATATCGATGTCCTTAATCGTAAGTCCGCAGAATTCCGAAATTCGAAGCCCGGTATGGAACAAGATGTAGAACACCTCATAGTACTTACAATACACGTTATCGTCATGCACAAACTTTAAGAACTGTTTCATCTGCTCTTTTGTAATTGCCTGTCTGGTATGCTCTGTATTGATAATTACTCCTGCTAATTGAAATCCAAAAGGATTCTTCATAAGGATGTCATCATCAACTGCCATCTGGAAAGCTGGCCTTAAAACTCCACGTACAGTCTTGATAGTGCTTGATCCTCGTCCATCTTGCTGCATTTTTATAAGAAATAACTTTGCATCAGATGTCTTGATCTCAGCAATCTTTCGATTTCCAAAATCTTCCTTCGCCATCAGATTTTTCACAAAACTGTAATTCGTTAAGGTATTAGGCTTAACGCCGGTTCTGGTCTGCAGATAACGATCAATCAACTCATTGACCGTCATTTTCTTCCCCATTGGGTCCAGTTTGGAATCCAAATCCTGCCTTACCATTTTCTCCAATTCACGCAACGAAAGGCATGGTTGCTTCCCAACGGATTGCGGATCTGTCGGAACCAATCGCCAACTGTAAAGGAACTTTGGTTTCCCGTCTACCATGTATTTGTACTGGTACTTTCCATTGGCTCTAATCGATTCCCCTGTGTGCAGAATCCTATGTTTCGAGTCTCTTCTTTGTCCTTGGCTTGCCATTTGCTAACCCCTCCTTTATTCCCGGTTTCCCTAAGTATTTGATAAACTCGTCTTTGATGATTAACTTACGAGTTCCGTACATTGCCATAAAAGGCAGGTTCTTCTCCTCCGCCAATCGAAACAGCTTTCTTCTGCTAAGTCCAAAATATTCTGCCGTTTCGATGACAGTAAGAAAATCCTTATCTGCTAATGATGGTCTACTCATCGGTTTACCTCCTTTTCTTTTGGATATCTTCTCGGAATCTTTAGCCCTTATTTTATAAGGCTTTCAGAGTCCATATTTTAAAAATCACCCACTTTTTTTCATAAAAACGCTTGACAAATCGCTCAAAATTTGCGGCGAAGCCGATTGATTATATTTTATTTCAATCGACTGGAGGCGATTTTTATGTTACCTGTTAATACCGGCGGTCACACCGCCTA
>DXFK01000059.1 GCA_019114495.1 Candidatus Blautia stercoravium | reverse complement strand
CAGGTAGAGAAACATGGGGATTCAGAAACAGATATTCGGGAAAAGCCCGGACAACCGGGAGGTTTTTTTATACGAGATTACCAATGAAAATCATATGACCATAGCGGTCAGTGACTTTGGCGCCACGCTGGTAAAAGTACTGGTTCCGGATAGGGACGGACACCTTCGGGATGTGGTATTGGGATATGACAGTGCAGAAGGATACTATTATAATCCAGGGCATTTTGGTGCTGTAGTGGGAAGAAACGGAAATCGTATCAAGTCTGCAAAATTTACTATTGATGGGAAAGAATATCAGTTGGCCGTCAATGATAATAAAAACAATTTACATAGCGGTCCTAACTGGTACCGCACCCGTGTATGGAATGTAACGGAAATTAATGAAGAAAAAAACAGTATTACTTTCGGAATTTTAAGTCCGGACGGTGACCAGGGATTTCCGGGAAATTATACCGGGTATGTGACTTATGAACTGACAAAAGAAAATGAGATTGTGTTGCACTATGAGGGAAGTGCGGATATGGATACGGTTGTGAATATGACTAATCATTCATACTTCAACCTGGCGGGACATGAAGCAGGCGCAGAGGCTATGCTGAATCATGTGGTACAGATTTTTGCGCCAGAATACACACCGGTCAGTGACAGCGAAGCCATTCCTACGGGAGAAATTCTTCCGGTAAAAGGAACACCTATGGATTTTACCAAGCCAAAGACGATTGGACAGGATGTGGAGGCTGACTTTGAACAGCTGAAACTTTTGGGCGGCTATGATCATAATTATGCCCTCTGCCGTGAAAAAGGCGAATTGAAGCAGGCGGCAAAAATTGTCTGTGGAGAATCCGGTATTGAGATGGAAGTTTTCACAGACCTTCCGGGCATGCAGTTCTATATCGGGAACTTTATTGAGAAAGAAAGCGGAAAAGAAGGCTGTGTTTATGAAAAACGGGGCGGCTTTTGTATGGAAACTCAATACTATCCGGATGCCTGCAATCAGCCAACGTTCCAGAGTTCTGTATTAAAAGCGGGAGAAAAGTACGATACGGTAACGGTGTACAAGTTCTCATCAGAAAAATAAAGCAAAAAAGAAAGAGTTCCGAAATCGGGACTCTTTCTGGCGTATGGAAAAGGAATTTCCCACATATATTAGGAATATGAATTGGAAAGAAAAATTAAAATGGAAACTCCTGATTATCGGAGCTGCTCTGGTAGGAATTTTGATTGTGTGGTGCGCAGGAAAGGCGGGAGAGAAGCAAGCAAATGCCGGGAAAGAAATTCTGAAGGAGTATGCTTTAAGGGAGAATGAATGGGCTAGCGCAGGGGCAAAATTTCAGTCTGAACAGCAGTCTGGAGAAGAGACTGCACAAAAGCAGCAGGAACAGACAGTACAGGAAGACAGTCAGCAGACACAGCCGGCGGCCGCAGCTGTGCAGGAGAACTATGGAAAAGGCCCGGACATCAAGGTACTGCTCATGACGTCAGGATATCAAAGTTATTTTCATGAGCAGATTTCTCTGAAAGTGCACGGGGATTACGAACTGGAAGGGGCAGAGAACCAACAGATTTCGGATGGGGAAACTCTGACTTTGAGCCCAGACAGCCCACAGTTTTCGGATGGAACTTTGTCCCTGAAGCCTTTAGAAGAAGACAGCCGGATAGAACTGCTTTCCATAAAGCGGGGACAGGGAAATCCCCGGTATCGCGGCAGTTTGACAGTATATCGGGAAGAGAAGGGGCTGCGTATGGTAAATACGCTGCCTCTGGAAGAGTACCTCTGCGGTGTGGTTCCCAGTGAAATGCCTGCGTCCTATCCGGAGGAGGCGCTGAAAGCCCAGGCGGTCTGCGCCCGTACCTATGCCAGTGTACAGATACAGGAAAGCAAGCTGGAGGATTTGGGGGCTCAGGTAGACGACAGTGTGGGCTTTCAGGTGTATCAGAACAGCCCAGAGGCGGAGAGCAGTACCAAAGCAGTAGAAGACACGGCGGGAAAGATTCTGCTGAGCAACGGGGCACCCATCTGTGCCTATTATTTTTCTACATCCCATGGAAAGACCAGTACGGACGAGGTATGGGAAGCTTCTGTCCCCTCCTCTTATCTGCAGAGTGTGGCATGCAGTTATGATGCAGCAGAACCCTGGTACAAATGGAAGGTATCAGTGACAAAAGAAACAATTTTGTCAAATGTGCAGAAACTTTATCCGGAGGTAAAAGCAGTTGAGGCATTGGAAATCCGGGAGAAAGGAGAGGGAGATGCCGTGCTGGAACTGGCTGTCCATACAGATAAAGGCATAAAAGAGTGCCGCAGCGAATATGACATTCGTTCTCTGCTGGCGCCTGTAGGAGGAACTATTATTCGTCAGGATGGTTCTGAGGTCAAGGGAAGTATGCTTTTGCCCAGCGCTTATTTTGATTTGCAGGAGCAGAAAAATACGGAAGGTGTGACAGAGGGCTGGGAGATAAGCGGCGGAGGCTATGGACACGGTGTGGGTATGAGCCAGAACGGTGCGAAAGGCATGGCTGCTCAGGGAAAAAACTGGGAGGAGATTCTTCAGTATTTTTATAAAGATATTGAAATAGGAAATTTAAACCAGGTTGTCAAGTGAGCAGATTCATGATATAATTGGCGAAATTGTGTGAAAAAGGAACAGAGGGGAGTCTGTATGAAACGATTCAGGAAAGCGGTGGATACCGTTATAGGCTTTACAAACAGCATGAGCAGAAATCATACTACAGCCTACGCAGCCCAGGCTGCTTATTTTATTATACTTTCCTTTATCCCTTTTATGCTGCTTTTGATGACCTCTGTAAAGTATACTCCTTTGACCAGAGAAGAAGTGATACAGGCTGTAATGCAGATATTCCCGGAAAATTTTGACAGTTTCATCCGGGGCATTGTAGGCGAGGTTTATGAAAAGTCTCTGGGTGTTCTGCCTGTTTCCGCAGTTATGGCTATGTGGTCTGCCGGTAAAGGTATTCAGGCTTTAACAAATGGATTTAACTGTATTTATCAGGTGGAAGAAACACGTAATTATATTGTGACCAGAATCCGTGCAGTCTTTTATACGCTGGTGTTTGTCCTTGCTATTGTACTGACACTGACGCTGCAGGTCTTTGGGAACAGTCTGCAGAGGGAACTGAGTAAGCGCCTGCCATTTTTGGATAAACTGGTGGGAATGATTATCAGCATGCGTGTGGTGATTACCTTAAGCATGCTGTGCCTGATTTTCCTGCTGATATATAAATTTATTCCAAACAGAAAAGCAACTTTCTGGAGCCAATTTCCGGGATCCGTGTTTTCTTCTTTGTGCTGGTCCGGATTTTCTTTTTGTTTTTCTATTTACATTGACGTTTACAACGGCGCTGCCAATATATATGGAAGCATGACCACCATTGTGCTGGTTTTGCTGTGGCTGTATTTCTGTATGATGTTTGTGATGATTGGAGCTCAGATAAACCATTATTTTGAAGAGAAATTTCGCAGGGTTCACGATGCGGCCAGAGAAGCCATACGGCGGGAATACTATCAGCTGACCAGGTCGGAGGAGGAAGAAGAGCCGGAGAAAAAGATATCTGAGGGGAAAGAAACAGAAAAGAAAAAAAGAAATTCTTGACAGAAACTGAGAAAGTGGCTACAATATAGGTCAGATATGACAAAGACAAAGAAAGTGTAAGTAGATATTTGTTTCCTGCCAGAGAAGGAGAGTCATCGGCTGAAAGCTCTCTTCAGTTCAGACAGATGTTGAAGTTCCCACCGGAGTTGCATTTCCTAAATTCTGTATAGGCGGAAGAGTAAGAAATGACGTGACTGTGCGTTAAACAGATACGAGTGCCTGTTGATTGTTTTGACAGGAACAAGGGTGGTACCACGGAATTTGACTTCGTCCCTTTTGGGGCGGAGTTTTTTTGTTTTATAAAATGGCTTTGTTATGATACAGAAGGGAGAATATCATGAGAGAAAAATTACAGCGTATTCAGGCGGAAGCCCGCAAGCGCATTCAGGAATCCGACGGCCTGGACAAATTGAACGAAGTGCGTGTTGCATTTTTAGGAAAAAAAGGAGAACTGACAGCCGTATTAAAAGGCATGAAAGACGTAGCTGCCGAAGAAAGGCCAAAGGTTGGACAGTGGGTCAATGAGACAAGAGCAGAACTTGAAGAGCTTTTGGAAGAAACCAAGAAGAAACTGGAAGCAGCGGCTTTGGAACAGAAATTGAAGGAGGAAGTTATTGATGTTACCCTTCCCGCAAAGAAAATGGAAGTGGGACATAGACATCCAAATACCATTGCCCTGGAAGAAGTAGAGAGAATCTTTATCGGTATGGGGTATGAAGTGGTAGAAGGCCCGGAAGTGGAATACGACTTATATAACTTTGAAAAACTGAATATTCCGGAGGGACATCCGGCAAAAGATGAGCAGGATACCTTCTACATCAACAAAAACATTGTGCTTCGTACCCAGACTTCTCCGGTACAGGCTCGTGTTATGGAAGAAGGAAAACTTCCCATTCGTATGATTGCACCGGGAAGAGTATTCCGTTCTGACGAGGTAGACGCTACCCATTCTCCTTCTTTCCATCAGATTGAGGGACTGGTGATTGACAAACACATTACCTTTGCAGACTTAAAGGGAACTTTGGAAGAATTTGCTAAAGAATTATTCGGACCTGAGACAAAGACTAAATTCCGTCCTCATCATTTCCCATTTACAGAGCCAAGCGCAGAGGTGGACGTTTCCTGCTTCAAATGCGGCGGAAAGGGCTGCCGTTTTTGTAAGGGTTCCGGCTGGATTGAAATTTTAGGCTGTGGTATGGTACACCCTCATGTACTGGAAATGTGCGGTATTGACCCGGAAGAGTACACCGGTTTTGCCTTTGGTGTGGGACTGGAACGTATTGCGCTGCTGAAATACGAAATTGACGATATGCGTTTGCTTTATGAAAACGACACAAGATTCTTACGTCAGTTCTAGGAGGAGAGAGAAGAAATGAATACATCTTTATCATGGATTAAAAAATATGTGCCTGATTTGGACGTTACGGCTCAGGAATATACAGACGCAATGACGTTGTCAGGAACAAAGGTGGAAGGCTTTGAAAAGCTGGACGCAGATTTGGAAAAAATCGTAATCGGACAGATTGAAAAAATCGAGAGACATCCGGACGCAGATAAACTGATTATCTGCCAGGTGAATATCGGTACCGAAACCATTCAGATTGTCACAGGCGCGCCAAACGTAAAAGAAGGAGATAAGGTTCCCGTAGTTTTAGACGGCGGACGTGTAGCAGGCGGTCATGATGGCAAAAAGACCCCGGGCGGAATCAAAATCAAGACCGGAAAGCTGAGAGGAATCCAGTCCTGTGGTATGATGTGCTCTATTGAAGAACTGGGTTCTACTACAGAATTTTACCCGGAAGCACCGGAAAACGGCATTTACATTTTCCCGGAAGACGCAGAGGTAGGCAGCAGTGCCATTCATGCTCTCGGTTTGGACGATGTGGTATTTGAATACGAAATCACTTCTAACCGCGTAGACTGTTACAGCGTTATCGGAATTGCAAGGGAAGCCGCAGCAACTTTCGGAAAGAAATTCCAGCCGCCTGTTGTGGAAGTGAAGGGAAACAGCGAAGATGCTCACGATTATATCAAAGTTCGTGTAGAAGATACAGACTTGTGCTCCCGTTACTGTGCGAGAGTGGTAAAAAACGTAAAAATCGGACCTTCTCCAAAATGGATGCAGAGATGTCTGGCTGCCAACGGTATTCGTCCTATTAATAACTTTGTAGACATCACCAATTATGTTATGGAAGAGTTCGGACAGCCTATGCATGCCTATGACATGGCTACTATTGAAGGTCAGGAAATTGTTGTCCGCTGTGCTGAAAAAGATGAAAAATTCGTAACTCTGGACGGACAGGAACGCATCTTAGATGAATCCGTACTGATGATCTGCGACGGCAAGAAACCGGTTAGCATTGCTGGTATTATGGGCGGTGAAAACTCCATGATTACCGAAAATGCCTCTGCCGTACTTCTGGAAGCAGCCTGCTTTGACGGTGTAAATATTCGTCTTTCCAGTAAAAAAGTGGGACTGCGTACAGATGCTTCCGGTAAATTTGAAAAGGGCTTAGACCCCAACAATGCGCAGGCAGCCATTGACAGAGCCTGCCAGCTGATAGAAGAATGTGGATGCGGTGAAGTGGTAGGCGGTATGGTAGACGTTTACTCCAAAAAGAAAGAACCCGTAAGAGTGGCTTTTGAGCCGGAAAAAATTAATGCCCTTCTAGGTACGAATTTGACAAAAGAGCAGATGTTGGAATATCTGGAAAAAGTAGAACTGGTATACGATGAAACCGCAAACGAAATCGTTGCACCTACGTTCCGCCATGATATTTTCCGTATGGCAGATCTGGCAGAAGAAGTGGCACGTTTCTATGGCTATGACAATATTCCTACCACCCTTCCAAAGGGAGAGGCTACGACAGGAAAACTGCCGTTTAAGCTGCGTATTGAGCAGGTAGCCAGAGATATGGCAGAATTCAACGGCTTTTCACAGGGATACTGCTATTCTTTTGAAAGTCCGAAAGTATTTGATAAACTGCTGATTCCGGAAAACCATGAACTGAGAAAAGCCATTGTGATTTCCAATCCATTGGGAGAAGATTTCAGCATTATGAGAACCATTTCCTTAAACGGTATGCTGACTTCTCTGGGAACCAACTACAAGAGAAGAAACAAAGATGTGCGTCTGTATGAACTGGGAAATATTTACCTTCCAAAGAGCCTGCCTCTTACAGAACTTCCGGAAGAGCGCATGATGTTTACTCTGGGTATGTATGGCGCAGGAGACTTCTTCTCCATGAAAGGTGTGGTAGAGGAATTCCTGGATAAAATCGGTATGCATAAGAAAGAAGAATATAATCCGAAGGCCGGAAAACCGTTCCTGCACCCGGGACGTCAGGCGGAAATTATTTACGACGGAACCGTTGTGGGTTACATGGGCGAGATACACCCAACTGTAGCTGCTTCTTATGGAATCGGAGAAAAAGCTTATGTGGCTGTACTGGATATTCCGGCAATTCTTGAATATGCAACCTTTGACAGAAAATATGAAGGTATTGCAAAATTCCCGGCAGTCAGCCGTGACATCAGTATGGTCGTGCCGAAAGAGGTGCTGGCCGGACAGATTGAGCAGATTATTGCCCAGAGAGGCGGCAAGATTCTGGAAAGTTATCAGCTTTTTGATATTTACGAAGGAAGCCAGATTAAGAGCGGCTATAAATCCGTTGCTTACTCCGTAACCTTCCGTGCAAAAGACAGAACATTGGAAGACGCAGACGTAAATGCAGCGATGAAGAAGATTCTCAATGGACTGGAAGGTCTGGGAATTGAGCTGCGTAAGTAAAAGGAGTCAATCCATGAAATTATATATTGTCCGCCACGGAGAGACAGAATGGAATGTGCAGAAAAGACTGCAGGGGGTGTCGGATACCAATCTGAATGAAAAGGGAATTGAAATGGCAAAGCAGACAGCAGAAGCCTTAAAACAGATTCCATTTGCCTGCTGTTTTACCAGCCCCTTAAAGAGAGCAAAGGACACGGCCATGTATATTCTGAGGGACCGTCAGGTTCCAGTATATGAGGACGCCAGAATTCAGGAAATTTCTTTTGGGGAATGGGAGGGCAGGGAATCTGCCCTTCTGCCCCGGGAAATGCTGGATAATTTCTTTCATCATACCGATGTATACCGGGCGCCTGAAGGCGGTGAAGAAATTGTTCAGGCCTGTGCCAGAGCAAAAGATTTCTGGGAGGAACTGGCTGCCAGAGAAGACCTGCAGGACAAAACCATTCTGATTACATCTCACGGCTGTATGGTAAGAGCGCTTTTGCAGAATGTGTATGAAGATGCCAGTATAGAAAATTTCTGGCACGGGTGCGTGCCGCCCAATTGCTGTGCCAACATTGTAGAAATAAAGGAAAACAAGGCTATACTTCTGGCAGAAGATGTGGTATATTATAATAGGATTTAAGAGAACTAAGAAGAGACTGCGGCGTAGCAGTCTTTTCTTATGATATTTTCACAGGGAAAGCAGGCGAATTTATGAACATAGCAATGACACGAATTTCCTTTTTGAGGAGACAATGGAGTCCGCAGATCAGATTTTGATAATGAAATTTAACCGTTTTTCCTGTTTGTACAGAACTGTGAAGCGTTTTATAAAAGAAGGGAAGTAGCCATGAGAACAGCAGATTTTTATTATAATTTACCCGAAGAACTGATTGCCCAGGATCCTCTGTTGGATCGTTCTTCTTCCAGATTGATGCATTTGGACAAAAAGAACGGAGAAATTCAGCATACAGATTTTAAGCATATTGTGAATTATCTGAAGCCTGGAGACTGTCTGGTGATCAATGACACCCGTGTGATTCCTGCCCGCCTGTACGGAAGTAAAATAGGCACAGATGCAGGAATTGAAATTCTGCTTTTAAAGAGAAAAGAGAACAATATCTGGGAAACTTTGGTAAAACCCGGTAAAAAAGCAAAGCCGGGCACAAAAATCAGCTTCGGAGACGGACTTCTAATCGGAGAAGTTCTGGATATTGTAGAAGAGGGAAACCGTTTAATTCAGTTTTCCTATGAGGGAATTTTTGAAGAAATACTGGATAAACTGGGGGAGATGCCCCTGCCTCCTTATATTACCCATAAGCTGCAGGATAAAGAACGATACCAGACTGTCTATGCAAAACACGAAGGAAGTGCTGCGGCCCCTACTGCGGGACTTCACTTTACGAAAGAATTGCTGCAGCAAATCAAAGATATGGGAGTAAACATTGCCCATGTGACCCTTCATGTGGGGCTTGGTACCTTTCGGCCCGTAAAGGTAGATGATGTGGAGAAACATCATATGCATTCCGAGTTTTATGTGGTAGAAGAAGCTCAGGCAAAAATCATTAATGATACGAAAAAAAATGGGGGACGGGTGATATCTGTAGGCACTACCAGCTGCAGAACCCTGGAGTCTGCCACAGATGAAAACGGAATGCTCCAGGCCAAAAGCGGTTGGACAGAAATTTTTATTTATCCGGGATATAAGTTCAAGATGATTGATGCCCTGATTACTAATTTCCATCTGCCGGAATCTACCCTTTTGATGTTGGTTTCCGCATTGGCTGGGAAAGATCATATTATGGCAGCTTATGAGGAAGCGGTGAAGGAGAGGTATCGGTTCTTTAGTTTTGGGGATGCCATGTTGATAGAATAAGACGAATAGTTAGTCGTAAAGGCTCCTGCAGGAGCCTTTCGTTTTTTTTAGACAAATACAAGGGCGGCGAAAAACTCTTACAAACCGAAAAGTCTATACGAGCCAAAAGGTTATCGCTGCAAAATAGTCTTAGAGCCTTTCTATGCCAGCTTCTCCAGGTCTTTATAAAATCCCGGATAGGAAATATCCACACAGTTCGCCCTGGTAATCTCTGTTTCACCTTCCGCTGCCATACCTGCAATGGCAAAAGCCATGGCAATGCGGTGATCCAGATGACTGTCCAGAACAGCCCCGTAAGGTGTTTTACCGCCTGTAATTATCATGCCGTCCTCAGTAGCGGCAACGTCAGCTCCCATAGCAGAGAGGTGGTGCACCATAATGTCCAGCCGATTGGACTCTTTGACCTTCAATTCCTGTGCGTCCCGGATAATGGTCGTGCCCTGGGAAAAAGCAGCCAGAACGGCCAGAATAGGTAATTCGTCAATCAGAGTAGGAATCAGAGCTCCTTCGATGACCGTACCCTTTAAAGCACTGTGTTTCACCAGCAAATCAGCCACGTCCTCGCCGCACTGAACACGCCGATTTAAAACCTGGATATCTGCACCCATTTGTGCGCAGACCTTTAAAATTCCGTCACGGGTAGGATTGATTCCTACATTTTTTATCAGCAGTTCTGAGCCAGGGATGAGAAGAGCCGCGGCAATAAAGTACGCTGCCGAAGAAATATCGCCCGGAACCTCTACTTTCTGTCCTGTTAGCATCGGCTCCGGCTGTATGCAAACCGTTGTTCCTTCACTGGAAATTTCGGCTCCAAAGGAACGCAGCATAAGCTCGGAATGGTTTCTGGACAGGAAAGGTTCTGTCACCGTAGTTTCTCCTTCTGCGTAAAGCCCCGCCATAAGTACGCAGGATTTCACCTGTGCGGAACTGACGGGAGACTGGTAGTGAATGCCTTTTAAGTGTTTTCCGGTAATGCGAAGAGGGGCGCAGCCATTGCCAGGCACACTTTTCACAGATCCTCCCATCAAAGTCAGCGGTGTGATAACCCGGGCCATAGGTCGTTTCTGAATAGAAGCATCTCCGGTCAACTCCGCTGTAAAATTCTGTCCTGCCATAATGCCGGACAACAGGCGCATGGTAGTTCCGCTGTTCCCTACATTCAGAACAGAAGCAGGCGCCAGAAGTCCGTGAAGTCCCCTGCCGTGTATGAGAATTTCGTTTTCCGTTCGGGAAATCTCGATTCCCATTCTGCGGAAGCAGTTTATGGTAGAGAGGCAGTCCGCACCTTCCAGAAAATTAGTGACAGCCGTAGTGCCCTCAGAAAGAGAGCCTAGCATAATAGCCCGGTGAGAAATGGATTTATCTCCCGGAACGGTAATTTCGCCTTTTAAGGGCGCTGATTTTGTAAACTTCATAGGTCTCCTCCTGCTTATCTTTCATAAATGATATAATTTCGTTTTTTCAACTGTTCTGAAGCCTGCTTCTGGGCTTCCTCATCATAAAATTCAATTTTCAAAACCCCTTCTTCAAACTCCCGGTTGTGAAGAATTCCGATATTTTTAATACTGATACTGTTCATGGAGAGAATAGTGGCAATGGTAGCAATAGCCCCTGTTTCATCCACCACATCGCAGTATAGGGTAAAGGACTTCTTCAGAGGCCCGCTGGGAGCATCGCTGAAGGAATTGCGGTAATCTCTGGAGTTGGCAAACATATCATACAGTCCATCTGCGTCTTTTTGGTCTACCAGGTACTTGGCCTGCACAATGAGACGGATGTATTCGTCCAGAACTTTGGAAATGTGTTCCGGATTTTCCAGACAGATTTGCTGCCACATGTGAGGCGAAGAAGAGGCGATTCTGGTGATGTCCTTAAAACCTCCCGCCGCAATGGTTTTCATGTGTTCCAGAGGTGAATCCAGCTTCTGTACCACATTCACAAGAGAGGCTGCTACAATGTGAGGCAGATGGCTGACACAGGCGGTAATGTAGTCGTGCTCCTCCCAGGTGAGGATCATGGGCAGAGAGCCGATAGAGGAAACCAGTTCGGTGTATCTGCCGATTTTGTCCAGTCCCACTTCTTCGGAAGGGGTGAGTATATAGTAGGCGTTTTCAATAAGATGGTCCGTGGAATGTTCATATCCCGTTTTTTCACTTCCTGCCATGGGATGTCCGCCAATGAAATTTCCCGCCATTTCAAGCGCCGTAATTTTTTTATGAATTTCCCCTTTTACACTGCCTACATCTGTGAGAATACACCCTGGGCGAATGGTCTGCTTCAACCAGGGCAGGCATTCCAGATTGTAGTCCACTGTAGCACAGAGAAAGATATAGTCACAGAGGGCAAAGCGGGTGTCTCGTTCCGTGCAGGCAATATCTACAATGCCGTCAAAGACTGCGTCCTCCAGCACATCTTTTGTACGATTATAGGCCAGAATCTGATATTCCGGGTGAAATTTCCGGATTGCTTTGGCAATGGAGCCGCCGATAAGCCCCAGACCGATAAAACCAATGGTTGTGGTTTCCATGTATTTTAACTCCTTCTATACTTAATAAATATCTTGTCAAACAGTATCATTTTATGACAGGTGGGAAAAAAAGTCAATGATTTCGCACGTTAAAGCGAAAAAATAAAATAACTTGTTTAATTTGAATAAAATACTTGAAATATTAAAAGATTTTTAGTAAAATATACACATAATAAATTTGGGAGGTATTACATATGGACGTTTTTAGAACCGACAGAATTAGAAATGTGGTCCTGCTCGGCCATGGG
>DXFK01000005.1 GCA_019114495.1 Candidatus Blautia stercoravium | reverse complement strand
GAGGCTTCTATTTACACAGGTATTACCATGGCGGAATATTACCGTGACATGGGCTATGACGTAGCAATTATGGCAGACTCCACTTCCCGCTGGGCAGAAGCCCTTCGAGAACTTTCCGGACGTCTGGAGGAAATGCCTGCCGAGGAAGGTTTCCCGGCTTATCTGGCTTCCCGCCTGTCTGCCTTTTACGAAAGAGCCGGCATGATGCAGAATTTAAACGGCACAGAAGGTTCCGTGTCCATTATCGGCGCAGTTTCCCCACAGGGCGGTGACTTCTCCGAGCCAGTTACCCAGAACACCAAGCGTTTCGTCCGCTGCTTCTGGGGGCTTGACAAATCCCTGGCCTATGCCAGACATTTCCCTGCCATTCACTGGCTTACCAGCTACAGCGAATATCTGGGAGATTTGTCCTACTGGTACAGCGAGCATGTGTCTCCCAATTTTGTGGAATACCGGAATCGCATGATGGCAATCTTAAACTCAGAAAGCAGTCTCATGGAGATTGTAAAGCTTATAGGAAGCGACGTACTGCCTGATGACCAGAAGCTGACACTGGAAATCGCCCGCGTAGTCCGTCTGGGCTTTTTACAGCAGAATGCCTTCCACCCGGACGACACCTGCGTGTCTCTGGAAAAGCAGTTTAAAATGATGGAAATTATTCTGTATCTGTACCAAAAATGCAGAGCCTTAATCAATATGGGTATGCCGGTATCTGTGCTGAAACAGGAAAACATCTTTGAAAAAATTATTTCAATTAAATACGACGTGCCAAACGGCCGCCTGGACATGATGGCAGATTACAAAAAGGCCGTGGACGATTTCTATAACACCGTAATGGAAAAGAATGCATAAGGAGGGACTGATGTATGGCAATAGAATATCTTGGTTTAAGTGAAATCAATGGCCCTCTGGTGGTTTTGGAGGGTGTCAAAGATGCCGCTTTCGATGAAATCGTGGAGTTCCGCATTGAGGACGGCAGCCGCAAGCTGGGACGTATTGTAGAAATCTACGAAGACAAGGCTGTAATTCAGGTATTTGAGGGAACGGAAAACATGTCCCTTTCGAACACACACACGCGGCTCAGCGGACATCCCATGGAAGTCGAGCTTTCCCCGGACATTCTGGGACGTACCTTTAATGGTATCGGAAAGCCCATTGACCGCTTAGGGCCTGTTATCCCGGAAATGAAGCTGAATATCAACGGTCTGCCTTTAAATCCGGTGACACGGGAATATCCACGAAACTTTATTCAGACGGGTATCTCTGCCATTGACGGTCTGACTACCCTGATTCGCGGACAGAAGCTGCCGATTTTCTCCGGAAACGGGCTTCCCCATGACCAGCTTGCCGCACAGATTGTACAGCAGGCATCTTTAGGAAGCAGCAGCGACGAAAAATTCGCCATTGTCTTTGCGGCAATGGGCGTTAAATACGATGTCGCGGAGTTTTTCCGCCGTACCTTTGAGGAAAGCGGCGTATCCGACCATGTGGTTATGTACCTGAACCTGGCAAACGACCCGGTAGTCGAGCGTCTGATTACCCCGAAAGTGGCGCTGACGGCTGCGGAATATCTGGCTTTTGAAAAGGGCATGCACATTCTGGTCATCCTCACAGATATCACTTCCTTCTGTGAGGCCATGCGTGAGGTTTCTTCCTCCAAGGGCGAAATTCCTTCCAGAAAGGGTTATCCGGGCTATCTTTACAGTGAACTGGCAACCCTTTATGAGCGGGCAGGTATTGTCCGGGGTGGTACGGGTTCTGTCACACAGATACCGATTCTTACCATGCCGAATGATGACATTACCCACCCTATCCCCGACCTGACGGGATACATTACCGAGGGACAGATCGTTCTGGACAGACAGCTCCACGGACAGGCCATTTACCCGCCGATTAACGTACTTCCTTCCCTGTCACGTCTGATGAAGGACGGCATTGGAGAAGGGTTTACAAGGGAAGACCACCAGGACGTAGCCAACCAGCTTTTCTCCTGCTACGCCAAGGTAGGAGACGCCAGAGCCCTGGCCTCCGTTATCGGTGAGGATGAGCTCTCTCCTCTGGATAAGAAGTATCTGAAGTTTGGTACTTCCTTTGAAGAGGAATTTGTAGGACAGCGGGCTGACGAAAACCGAACCATTCAGGAAACGCTGGATAAGGGCTGGGAACTTCTGGGCATGATTCCGAGAGAAGAATTGGATCGCATTGATACCAGGATTCTGGACAAATACTATCACCCAATAGAAGAAGAGAGGTGATTGCATGGACCCGAATACCTTTCCCACCAAGGGAAATCTCATACTGGCCAAAAATTCCCTGGTGCTCTCCAGGCAGGGATTTGACTTGATGGATAAAAAGCGAAATATCCTTATCCGGGAACTCATGGACTTAATCGACCAGGCCAAGGATATTCAGTCTCAGATTGACGTGACTTTCCGTACAGCCTATGCGGCTTTACAGAAAGCAAATATGGAAATCGGCATCAGCAATGTGCAGGAAATCTCCAGAACCGTACCTGTGGAAAACTCCATCTCCATAAAGACCCGCAGCGTCATGGGAACGGAAATCCCCCTGGTGCGTTCCGAGCCTTCCTCGGACGCTCCCACCTATGCTTACTATGGCACCAAGTCGTCTCTTGACGAGGCACGGGCTGCTTTTGAAAAAGTAAAAGAACTGACCATTCGCCTGTCCATGGTGGAAAATTCCGCCTATCGGCTGGCCGTGAATATTAAGAAAACTCAGAAGCGGGCCAACGCGCTGAAAAATATCACCATTCCCAAGTTTGAGGCGCTGACAAAGAGTATTTCAAACGCTTTGGAAGAAAAAGAAAGGGAAGAATTCACCAGGCTGAAGGTGATTAAGAGAATGCAGAGTAAATAAGACGGAAAAAAATGTCCCGCTATATGCCGCATTTTGTATATAAAATATAAAGAAAAAAGACAAGTAAGCAGGCTTTCTCCAGCCTCTTACTTGTCTTTCTCATTCTCACTCCGGCATTGTCAATATAAATCTGCTGCCTTCTCCCAACGTGCTCTCCACCTTCACATCCGCACCTAAAAACATGCTTCCGTGCTTCACAATGGAAAGCCCCAGTCCTGTTCCGCCGATGGCTTTGGAATGGCTTTTATCCACACGGTAAAATCTTTCAAAGATACGCATTTTATCTTCTTCTGATATACCGATTCCTGTATCCTCCACCACAATCTGCACTTTCCCTTCCACTTCAGAAATATTCACCGTCAAGCTGCCGCCCTGCTTGTTATATTTCAAACCGTTATCGCAGAGATTATACAGCACTTCTTCCAGAATTACCTTCACAGTGTTCACCTTTACATGAGGTCCATAGAGATACAGATGAATATTTTTCTCTTCTGCACGCTCTTCCAGACGTTTCAGGATTTCCCTTGCTTCGTCATACAAATCCACGTCTTCTTTTTCACAGAAAAATTTGCCTTCGTCCAGTTGGGAAATCTTAATCACATCATTTACCAGGGTAATCAGCCTCTGGGCTTCTTTAAAAATTCTGCCTGCAAATTTCTTCGTATCTTCGGGCTTCACAAATCCGTCATTGATGATTTCCGCAAATCCTGAAATGGAAGTCAGGGGGGTTTTCAGCTCATGAGACACATTTGCCGTAAATTCCCGGCGCATTTGTTCACCCTTCATGCGTTCTGTCACGTCCAGAATTACAATCACCGCACCGGTTACTTTCTTTTCCTTCCAAACCGGGTTTGCCGCTACCTGACAGCTTCTTCCCTGAAATTCCAGATTAGTAACCATGTGTTTTCCTTCCAGTACACGCTCTATCAGATTCTGGAAACCCTCGCTCCGATTCAGGGTCAGCACACTTCTGCGTCCGTTCTGGGCTTCTGCACCCAACAGTCTTAAAGCACTGGAATTATAGGAAAGAACCTCTGTATGGGCGTCAATTACCAGAAATCCTTCTTCCATATTTTCCGTAATAATGGAAAATTCCTCCTGCTGCCGTTTGGCCTCTGCAATTTCACACTTCAAGGACTTCTGCTGACGATTGATTTTTGTCAGAAGCGGCGCAATCTCATCATAAATCTGATTTTCTTCCGGATGTTCCAAATCCAGAGCGTTCACCGGATCCACAATATGGCGTGATACCCTTGAAGCAATCCATGCAGCCAAAGCCGTCACAGCCACCAGCATAATCAGCAGCGGCTGAATCATTCCGCGCAAAAGCGCCGGAACATTGTACTGCACACTGGAAACTCTAAGAATGGTGCCGTCTTTCAGCTTCATGGCATAGTACAAAGTTTTTCTGGAAAGTGTATCCGAGTTCCGCACAGCCGTGCCCGAGCCTGTTTTCTGCGCTTCTTCGATTTCTTCCCTCTGGGAATGGTTCTCCATGGATTGCGAATCTGCCATATTGTCAAAAAGCACCGTTCCATCTTCATCAATATACGTCACACGCTCCGCCTGTGCCGGAAGAGATTCTAACGCCTCAATCCCGTCTCTTTCCACAGCAATGGCAAGGTAAGCTGCTTCTGTTTTTAATTCCTTTTGCAGCTGATTTCCGAAATAATGGTATAGAATCCCCAGTGTCACTCCCGTACATGTGGCCAGTACAATGAGAGAAACTGCAAGAATGGATTTAAAAATTCGTTTTGTCATGATGACCCTCCTATTTTATATCCCATGCCACGGACAGTTTCTATATAACGTCCGGCATCTTTCAGTTTCTGACGCAGGGTGCGGATATGCACATCCACAGTTCTGCTCTCACCGTCAAACTGATAACCCCAGATTTTATCCAGAAGCTGTGCTCTGGTAAATACAATCCCCGGATTAGAGAGCAGAAGCAAAAGAATTTCAAACTCCTTTAACGTCAGGGTAATCTCTTCTCCATCCACCTTCACCTGATGTTTTTTCTGTGAAACATACAAATTCCCCAAGGTGTATTCCATATCCGTACCTTCACTTTTTGCACTCCTTCTAAGCAGGGCTTTCACTCTGGATACCAGTTCCATCATACGGAAAGGCTTTGGGATATAGTCATCTGCGCCGCTGTCCAGTCCTTTGACCGTATCGTATTCACTGCCTTTTGCAGTCAGCATGGCAATAGGAACTTGTTTTGTATCGCTGCGCTTTCTCAGCTTCTGCAGTATACTCAGTCCGTCTTCCTCCGGCAGCATAATGTCCAGAAGAATCAAATCCGGCACCCTTTTCTCCAGGGTTTCCCAGAAGTCCGAAGGCATAGAAAAACCTTCCGCTTCTATCCCCTGACTGTTCAAGGTGTACACTACCAGTTCCCGGATACTTTCATCATCTTCAACTAAATAAACCATTCTCACTACTCCTGTCTGAGTTCTTCATGCGAGCCTGTAATGGAATATTCCACCCACTGGGCAATATTCTCAGCATGGTCTCCGATACGCTCAAAATATTTGGCAATCATAATCAAATCAATATAATACTCTGCATTTTTGGAATCATTTTCCATCATGGCCGGCAACTCTGTTTTAATTTTCAAGAATAAATCATCTACTACATCATCATATTCTACTACAGCTGCGGCTGCTTTTAAATCTTTTTTTACAAAGGAATTAATGCTCTCTGTTACCATTTTAATGGTAGCTTCTGCCATTTCTCCGATGTGGATTTTATGGGCAATTTCCTTTACCTGCATAAATCTTGCCATATCTGCAATATCCTGAGCCTGGTCTCCGATTCTTTCCATGTCGGAAATCATTTTCAGCGCAGAAGAAATTTCACGCAAATCCCTCGCCACCGGCTGCTGCTGCAAAAGCAGCTTCATACAAAGGTTCTCTATCTCACGTTCCTTGTGATTAACTTCCTCCTCAATCCGGTCTACATCACTGACTCTGGTGTCCTCCGGATTTTGCAGCAGTTCCACGGCTCTTCGGATGGCTCTTTCACACAGAGACCCCATCTTAATCAATTCCACATTCAACTCTTCAAGCTGCTGGTCGAATCTCTTTCTCATTATCCAAACCTCCCTGTAATGTAATCTTCCGTTTTCTTATTTTTCGGCATGGAGAATATCTGCTCCGTCTCTCCGTATTCCACAACCTCACCCAGAAGGAAAAACGCCGTCTTGTCCGAAATACGGGCTGCCTGCTGCATGTTGTGAGTTACCATAATAATGGTATAATTTTTCTTTAATTCCACAGCCAGTTCTTCAATCTTAGATGTAGAAATAGGGTCAAGGGCAGAGGTCGGCTCGTCCATGAGAAGCACCTCCGGTTCTACAGCCAGAGCTCTGGCAATGCAGAGACGCTGCTGCTGACCCCCGGACATTCCCAGAGCGCTTAATTTCAAGCGGTCTTTGACTTCATCCCAGATAGCTGCATTTCTAAGAGAACGTTCTACAATGTCATCCAGCTTTACCTTGGAACGGATTCCGTGAGTTCTGGGACCATAGGCAATGTTATCGTAAATGCTCATAGGAAATGGATTTGGTTTCTGAAACACCATACCCACTCTTTTTCTCAACAGATTGATATTCATATTTCCGTAAATATCTTCCCCGTCCAGTAATACTTTTCCTGTAATTTTACATCCCTCTACCAGATCATTCATACGGTTTAAGGATTTCAGCAGTGTGGATTTTCCACAACCGGAAGGTCCGATAAATGCTGTAATTTCCTTCTCCTGCAGTTCCAGATTAATGTTTTTCAGCGCATGAAACGCTCCGTTATCATAATATAAATCCAAATTGGAAATCGAAAACTTACTCATAGATTCTGTTTATCCTTTCTTAATCTTTCGCGCAATTCTTCCTGATACCCAGTTGATAATCAATACAATAATCAGAAGCACTACTGCTGTAGCGTACGCCTGGTTTACATATAAGCCTTCACTGGCCAGAGAATACATATGCACGGACAAGGTTCTTGTAGAAGACATCACACTCTTTGGAAGTTCTGCCACAGTTCCTGCCGTGTACATCAACGCTGCTGTTTCTCCCACAATACGTCCAATAGACAAAATCACCCCGGAAAAGATACCCGGAACTGCAGAAGGCAGAATGACAACAAAAATGGTTCTCAAGCGTCCCGCTCCCAGACCAAAGCTGGCCTCACGAAAAGTATCCGGTACGGAAAGGAGAGCTTCCTCAGTCGTTCTCATAATCACCGGCAACACCATAATAGCCAGTGTAAAAGCGCCTGCCAGCATGGAATACCCCCAATGCAGGGTGGTTACGAAAAACAGCATTCCGAAAAGTCCATATACAATAGAAGGAATTCCTGTCAGGGTTTCTGCAGTCACACGAACCAGAGAAACCAGTTTATTGCCTTTTTTTGCATACTCTACCAGATAAACAGCAGCCAGGATTCCCAGAGGCCCTGCAATCAGCAGAGAGAGCACCGTCATACAAATGGTATTGATAATGGCCGGAAACATAGAAACATTTTCAGAATTGTATTCCAACTGAAATAATTCGGGAGTCAGATTGGGAATTCCCTTAATGAGAATATATCCCACAATAAACACTAAAGTAAGCACGGTAAGCAATGCGGCAAGTCCCACAAGTCCTGCCAGAATCAGAGAACCGGGATTGTGGGAATATGATTTTATTTTCTGTTTTGCACTTTGTACATTAATTGGCTGAATTGCCTCATCCATTTGTTCCTCTCCTCTTTACCAATGAAAATAACAGATTAATCAGCAGAATAAACACGAACAGAACTACAGCTGTAGCGATTAATGCATCTCTGTGCAGGTCTGTCGCATATCCCATTTCAATAACAATATTAGAAGTCAGCGTACGAACTCCTTTAAAGAGTCCCTTTGGCATACGGGGCTGGTTTCCCGCAATCATAATCACCGCCATAGTTTCTCCAATGGCTCTTCCCACACCCAGGATAATGCCTGCCATAATACCCGATTTGGCTGCCGGTACTACCGTAAAGAACACACTTCTTTCGTGGGTAGCGCCCAGAGCCAGAGCGCCTTCATAATAACTGTTGGGCACGGCACGGATGGAGGATTCCCCTACACTGATGATGGTTGGCAGAATCATAATGCCCAGCATTACAGATGCTGTAAACATGCTGGCGCCGTTTCCGCCAAATCCCAGTGTCCTTCCGAAAAAATCACGGACAAAAGGAACCAGAACCACCAAACCAAAAAAGCCATATACAACAGAAGGAATTCCTGCCAAAAGGTCTACGGCCGGTTTCATAAACCGGTACACCTTCGGCGGACAAAATCTCGCCATAAAGACAGCAGTCAGAATTCCCACAGGCACACCAATCACAATGGCACCTGCAGTTACATAAATACTTCCCAGAATAAACGGAAGAATTCCATAAATATCGTTGCCCGGCTTCCATTTTTCTCCCAGCAGAAAGTCAAAAATTCCTATTTTGCCAATGGCAGGAATACCATTGGCAAACAGGAACAGACAAATCAAAACAACTGCCAGAATGGAAGCGCATGCACACAGGAGAAACACATATTTCATAACTGTTTCTTTGATGTCTTTCATTGCACTTTGCTCCTATTCCTCTGTGATTACTGTAAATCTTCCCAGTCAGTTACTTCACCTGTATAAATTTCTTTTACCTGGTCAGATGTGATATCTGTCATAGCGTTTTCGTTATTGACAATTACCGCAATACCGTCAAGGGCAATTTCCTGTCCCTTCAAACCTGCTTCTGTTTCAGAATCTTTTAACTCTCTGGAAGCCATTCCGATATCACATACGCCGCTGATAGCAGATTCCATACCTGTTGTGGAATCGCTCTGCTGAATTTCGATTTCTGCATTAGGATTTACAGCTGCATATCCTTCTTTTAATTTCTCCATAACCGGAGTTACAGAAGAAGAACCTGCTACTACAATTTTTCCGGATGGTTTGCTGCCCGCATAAGCGGCTGCGTCTGCGGCTGCTGCAATGTAACCGTTATCCTCTACAATTTTCTGTCCTTCTGCACTTAAAATATAATCAATAAAATCCTGTGCCGCTTCACTTACTTTATCTGTAGTGGCAATGTTGAAAGGACGAGAAATTTTATAAGCATCATTCTTTACGTTCTCAGCTGTAGCTTCTGCCCCGTCTACCTTTAATGCCTTTACAGAATCATCCAGTGAACCTAAAGACACATAACCGATAGCCTGTGGGTCGCCTGCCACACTGGTCATCATAACAGAGGTGTTGTTGGTAACCTGAGCATCTTCCGTTGTATTGTCAACTTTCTCTCCTGAAGCGTCTTCTTCTTCAATACCAAAAAGTTCAATAAAAGCGCCCCTTGTACCGGAACCATCTTCTCTGGAAATTACGGAAATTTCTCCTGTAGGCGCCTCTGTGCTTGCTTCTTTATCAGATCCGGAATCGCTGCCTGCATCAGAAGTACTCTGTCCATTGCTTCCACATGCTGCCATACCAAATACCATCATTCCTGTTAATACTGCTGCTAATACTTTCTTCTTCATTACCAGAATCTCCTTTTTACTGTAATTCTTGTTTTTTCATATATCCTTTAAATTTTGCTTTCCTGTTGACAACACCAACTATAAAAAAGTTTTGTAAAATCACCAATCGTAAAATGGTTAAATATTTGTAAAGTCCGGATTTTACAAATACAGACCCATGATTTTACATTTTACCTGTTCTTTACAATAGAAAAATTTCTTTACATACCTGCGCCCCGCCTTTCTATAACTTCTATATATAGTAGATACACAAACGTTCCTCATCTAAATATCATTTACCCTTTTATAAATTAT
>DXFK01000058.1 GCA_019114495.1 Candidatus Blautia stercoravium | reverse complement strand
ATTATTTCGTTTAATGTTTTCGGAATATAGTACAGGACAAATGAATGTCATTCTGGAATGGTTGGGTGGTAGTCCAATACCATGGTTGAAAGGTAGAGGGACAGCCATGTTTGCATTATTAGTTTTATGTTGTTGGCGTTGGACTGGGGTTAATATGCTCTATTTTATATCAGGGCTGAAAGGAATTGATAAAGCGTTATACGAATCAGCGGAGATTGATGGTGCAAATTCATGGCAGAAATTTAGATATGTTACAATACCGTTATTGAAACCAACTACTATATATGTATTGACAATTAGTATTTATGCAGGATTGGCAATGTTCCTTGAATCCTTCATGTTGTGGAATGGAAATTCATCACCAAAAAACATTGGTCTGACTATTGTAGGTTATTTATATAAGAGAGGTATTGAGAAAAATCAGATGGGATACGCATCAGCTGTGGGTCTGGTATTATTAGTAATAGCGCTTATTATTAATGTAGTGCAGTTAGTTTTAAATGGAAGTTTCAAAAAGGAGGAGAAGTAAATGAAAAAGAAAGTATCCTCCCAAGGAAAAATGGGAATGAAAAAAAAGAATACACTTTTAACGGTTTTGTCAACAGGATTTTTTGGAATACTGGGGTTTTTAGTGATTTTTCCTGTATTAGCAGGACTCCTAGCTTCATTTAGACCAGGGCGAGAATTGATTAGACGAGGATTAAGTATCAATTTAAACGTTTCAACTATGAGCTTGGATAATTATATATATCTTTTTTCCGGAAATGCAGACTCTAAAAAGTATTTTATGTGGTTTAAGAACAGTTTGATTTTGACGCTTGTAACCGTTGTCTTGACTTTGTTTATTTGCTATTTTGTCGCTTACGGTTTAAGCATGTATAATTTTAAACTGCAAAATCTGTTATTCTTTCTGGTGATTGCGACTATGATGGTTCCATTTGAAATATTGATGTTGCCACTGTATCAGGAAATGATAGATTTGAAGCTTATTAACTCAGCGGCAGGTGTTATTTTACCAGGATTGTGTGGGGCTTCGACAATCTTCTTTTTCCGTCAATATATGACAGGTTTGCCAAAAGAATTATTAGATGCAGGACGTATTGATGGTGCTACCGAGTATGGTATATGTATTAAAATTATGCTTCCTATTACGAAACCAGCTTTTGCCGCTATGGCAATTTTGTGTACAATGGGGGCATGGAATAATATGTTATGGCCGATGATGATTTTTAGAGATGCAAGCAAATTTACCTTGCCTATTGGTCTGAATACATTATTGACTCCGTACGGAAATAATTATGATGTACTGATTGCAGGATCCATGTTTGGTATTATCCCTATTTTTGTTATTTTCTTATGTTTCCAGAGATACTTTATTGAGGGATTGACCACAGGTGCAGTTAAAGGATAAAAGGATTAAAAACGAAGTGTTTAGGAGGTTTATATTATGAGCAGAAGAGCAAAAATGGTGTTAGACAAAGAATTTCAGATTGCCCCGATTGACAAAAGAATTTATGGTTCTTTTATAGAACATCTGGGAAGAGCAGTATACGAAGGTATTTACCAGCCGGGACATCCGGCAGCAGACGAAAACGGCTTCCGCAAAGACGTAGTAGAACTGGTAAAAGAGCTGGACGTGCCCATTATTCGCTATCCGGGCGGAAACTTCGTATCGAATTTCTATTGGGAAGATTCCGTGGGTCCGGTGGAGGAGAGACCCCATCGTCTGGAACTGGCCTGGAGAAGTCTGGAGAAAAATGAGATTGGATTAAACGAGTTTTCCAAATGGGCAAAACAGGTAAATTCAGAGGTGATGATGGCAGTGAATCTGGGAACCAGAGGGATTTCGGATGCCTGTAACCTTTTGGAATACTGCAATCATCCGTCAGGTACAAAATACAGTGATTTGCGTATCAAACACGGGGTAAAGGACCCGCACAACATCAAAGTGTGGTGCTTGGGAAATGAAATGGATGGTCCATGGCAGATTGGACACAAAACCATGGAGGAATACGGACGTCTGGCAGAGGAAACGGCTAAAGCCATGCGGCTGATTGACCCCAATATTGAACTGGTATCCTGCGGAAGTTCCAACCGTGAAATGCCGACTTTCCCGGACTGGGAAGCAGTAACACTATCTCATACTTATGATTATGTGGATTATATTTCCATGCATCAGTATTACGGAAACAGAGACAATGACAGCAATGATTTTCTGGCTCAGTCAGATGACATGGACGATTTCATTCGTACCATTATCGCTACCTGTGATTATGTGAAAGCGAAAAAACGCAGCAAAAAGACCATGAACTTAAGCTTTGATGAGTGGAATGTATGGTTTCATTCCAATGCGGCTGACGATGATATTACAGAAAACCACCCATGGCAGGTAGCGCCGCCAATGCTGGAGGATATTTACAACTTTGAAGATGCATTGCTGGTAGGTCTGATGCTGATTACACTGATGAAACACGCAGACCGTGTGAAGATGGCCTGCCTGGCGCAGCTTGTAAATGTTATCGCACCGATTATGACAGATGCAGCAGGCGGCGCATGGAAGCAGACAATTTTCTATCCGTTCATGCATGCTTCCAAATACGGAAGAGGTATTGCGCTACAGCCGGTAATTTCAGGTACCAAGCATGCCACAGCAAAGCACGATGAAATCACAGACGTGGAATCTATTGCAGTATTTAATGAAGAAAAAGATGAGGTTACTATCTTTGCAGTGAACCGTAACTTAGAAGAAGATGTGGAATTAACGATAGATGTCAGAAGCTTTGAGGGCTATCGTCTGTTGGAACATATTGTTTTGGAAAACGAAGACCTGAAGGCTACAAACAGCCTGACAGGAGAAAAAGTTTACCCGGTGAATGCAGATGACAGAAGTAAGCTGGACGGCGGCGTTGCGATAAGTGTGTTGAAAAAAGCTTCCTGGAATGTGATTCGTCTGGGGAAATAAAACGCTGTGTAAGGCGGGGAGAGAATAGAAAAAAGTTTGTACTCAAAAAGCCTATATGTGGAAGTGATTTTTACATATAGGCTTTTTTGCTTGTTGATGATGCAATACTTCTGAATGAAGCGTATTGTGATTTGCTGAAAAACGGACAGATAGTTATTGACAGTATTCCGGTGTTAAGTGTGGTTTGTCTGATATCGTTCAAAGGGAGTATATGCGAAAACCATGGAACGTGTGAAGAAACTGGAAAAGCAGCACGGAAGACAGGATGTAAGATAGACATCATAGTGGAAAGGACTAACCTGTTAGTGATAAGAGTCGTATGAAAGGAGACTTTTTGGATTTCTCTCAG
>DXFK01000057.1 GCA_019114495.1 Candidatus Blautia stercoravium | reverse complement strand
TTAAAAATTTGACTATAGAAAAATCAAATCTTTTTCTACTTTTTCCCACAAAAAAAACCTTTTTATAACAAGTACACAAAACCTTTGTTCTTTATTTTTTTATGTAAATCACATTCATCCACACACATTTTTGTGGACAATGTGGATAACTTGGTGTATAACTGGACTTTTCCCCTGTTGTGAGAAATTTTTAATGTGTATAACTTTGAGGATAAGATGTGGGAAACTTTCCACAGTTCGACATTCTTTGTATATTTTTTACAAACGTGAATATTCTGACAATAATTGATAAAAATAGAAGTGTTTCCGCTCTTTTCAACATTCGACGGGAAGGCTGTTATTTCGGAATTATTATGTAACCCAAAATCTAACCATTTTCGGTTAAAACTTCTTTTAAATATTACCGTTGCATTTTTCTCTTTTTTGTACGATAATATTTCCGTTATAATATAGAAAGGAAGTGTATGTTTTGAAAAAATCGTTTCAGATTTTTTTCCGCGACCTGCGGCGGCTGGCGGGGAATCCCGTGGCTCTGATTGTTCTTATCGGCATTACTATTCTCCCCTCTTTATACGCGTGGGTGAATATTGCCGCCAACATGGACCCCTATGGAAATACTTCCGGGGTAAAGGTCGCTGTTGTAAACAGTGACAGCGAAGCGGTAAAAAAAGGCCTCTCCATCAACGCCGGCAAGGAAATTATAGATAATTTGAAGAAAAATGACCAGTTGGGCTGGGAGTTTGTTTCCGAAGAAAAAGCCATAAAGGGCGTGAAATCCGGCAAATACTATGCTGCCATTGTCATCCCTGATGATTTCAGCAGTTCTCTTGTCAGCGTTTTATCCGGCAAAATCGAAATTCCAGAATTAAAGTACTACATAAATGAAAAACCAAACGCCGTGGCGCCTAAGATTACAGACGCCGGGGCTACTACGATTCAGACACAGATTAACAGCACCTTCTCTTCTGTAGCCTCTGAATCGGTTTCCAAAATATTGAAGACTGCCGTGAATGATATTTCTGGAACTGTAACCTCCATAAATTCTCAGATTACAGATATGCTGGACAAAACCCAGCAGAATATAACAGAATATGAAACTCTTCTGGATACCTTCCGTACCCATGCAGACAGCAGTAAGTCTCTTATTTCGGACGCACAGGAAACTTCCGATAATCTGAAGGCGGCTGCACAATCCTCTGCTTCCGCCTTAAAGGACGCAGATTCTCTGCTTAAAGATACCAGAACAGCAGCGGGCTCCTTTTCTTCTGTGCTCTCCAAGTCCCTTTCCGATGAGGAACTGCTTCTGAACCAGGCAAACAGCTCCGCCTCTGCAGGACTGACGGATTTGGAGTCCAAAGCAGATAAAATCAACGGACATGTAGGAAATGCTCTGGATAATGTGAATAGCGTAGTAGATTTAAATGGTCAGATTCTGGATAAAATGCAGGAAATTAATGATGTCATTTCCCAGTATATCCCTGTTGTACCGGATGAAATCGGAACAGCCATTGAGAAACTGCAGGAACACACCCAGAGCAATAAGGAACTGGTGGACAGCCTTACAGCCAGCAATGACGGAATCAAAAATGCTATTTCCGTCACCGGTTCTGCCAGACAGGAGCTCACCTCCCTTACCGAAGAAAACCTGAACCAGCTTCACACACTGCGTTCTTCCTTAAACGAAAGCGTCCTGCCCGCACTCAGTCAGTCTCTGGATACATTTTCTGCGCTTACCGGGGAACTTTGGGGAACCTTAAACAGTGTTCCAGCCTCCGCTGACCAGTTAAAAGGAGCCTTGACCCAGCTTGGAACCGGACTGGAAGATGCCCGGACAGCGCTGGACAGCACACAGACCGCCCTGGCTAAAATTAATGAAGATTTGAACACTGTACGTACCGATGTAAATGCTATTGTAAGTTCTGATTCTTTCCAGAAATTCCTTTCATTGGAAGGTATCGACGCAGAAACAGTTTCCTCTTTCATGGCCTCTCCGGCTGAGCTTGAGACGAAAACCTTCTATGCCATGAAGAACTACGGCTCCGGCATGGCGCCTTTTTATACCAACCTGGCTATCTGGGTGGGCGGCATTGTCCTCATCGCCATTTTGAAGCTGGAAGTAGACCGAGACAAAAAGATACCGTCTTTCCGTCCTGTCTCCGGATTTTTCGGCAGATGGCTGCTGTTTGTCTTCATAGGTATATTCCAGGGATTGATTGTATGTGCCGGAGATATCTGGCTGCTGAAAATCCAGTGTAAACATCCTGCTGCCATGCTGGCTGTGGGTATGCTTTGTTCTTTTGTGTATGTAACGATTATTTATGTCCTTTCCCTGACTTTTAAGCATATCGGAAAGGCGCTGGCCGTCATTCTGGTTATTCTGCAGATTCCGGGCTCTTCCGGTACGTTCCCCGTGGAAATGACCCCTGCTTTCTTCCAGAAGCTGCACCCTCTGCTGCCTTTTACCTATGGGGTAGGCGCTATGAGGGAATGCATTGCCGGTATGTATGGAAATGTCTACGCAAAAGACATGCTGATTCTGCTCTGCTATATACCGATTTTCCTTCTTATAGGACTTGGGCTGCGCCCTCTGCTGGCAGGACTTAATCACTTATTTGACCTGAAGCTGTCCGAAACGGAATTTATGATTTCCGATACACCGGGCAGGGAGCCGGGCCGAAGCGTACAGCTTTCCCTCCTTTTAAAGGCTTCCCTGTCGCAGGAGGAGCTGCAGCTGCAGACCACCCAAAAGGCACAGGCCTTTGAGAAAAACTACAGGAAAATGGTTCGCCTTGGCTTTCTGGCGATTCTCATAATTCCGCTGATATTCCTGATACTCATGTTCAGCCTGGAGTCCAAACTGGTCTTCCTGGTGCTCTGGATTGTGTCCATTATCGCCATATGCCTATGGCTGATTATTATAGAATACATCCACACGAAACTGGCTGAACAGCAGCAGTTAGCAGGCATGTCCTTTGAGCAGATGCTGGAAACCTTCCGCAGAAAGGAGAACGACTGATGAGAAATATTTTTTCTATTTTCCGTAATGACATAAAGAAAATACACAACAACGTCATTGCCATGGTAGTCATTATGGGAATTCTCGTAATGCCTACTCTGTATGCATGGTTTAACATTGCGGCAAGCTGGGATCCTTATTCCAACACTCAGGGCATTAAAATTGCCGTAGCAAGTTCCGATAAGGGATATACTGGAAAACTTCTTTCCATCCAGCTGAATATGGGAGATGAGGTACTTTCCACACTCCATGAAAACGAACAGATGGACTGGGTTTTTACCTCTGCCAAAAAAGCGGCTGACGGTGTAAAATCCGGAAAATATTACGCTGCCATTGTGCTGCCGGAGGATTTCACCCAGGATATGATGAGCATTTTTTCCTCTGACGTAAAACATCCGAAAATTATTTACTACACCAATGAAAAAGAAAACGCCATCGCCCCGAAGGTAACCTCCAAAGGCGCCACAACAGTTCAGCAGCAAATAAACAGCACCTTTACAAAAACCATATCCGAAGTAGCTTTGGAAGCTCTGGAATATGTAAATACCTCTAAGACCCAGGCAGGCGACGATTCCCTTGCCGCCAATCTCCAGACAAATCTGACGAAAATCTCTTCTGATTTGTCTGCCGCCTCTGATACGATGCAGGCCTTTTCTCACATGGCCGGTGCAGGAACGGAAATGCTGAAAACCACATCTGCTCTTTTGGAAGACTCCCGAACCGGAGCCAAAGATACCCTTTCCCGTCTGAAAGAATCCACCGACGGAGCAGATTCTCTGGATACTGCGATTTCCGGTACAACACAGACCATTAGCGATGCCATGGCACAAAACGAAGCCTTCTATCAGGCTGTATCGGATGAAATTGACAACGCTTTGAGCTCTTATTCCGATGATGCGGCTGCGGCTGCCGATTCCCTGTCTGAAATCAGTGAACGGGTACAGAAAATCATTGACGGATACACGACGGTACGGGACTCTCTGACAAGCATTTCAGACGCTTATCCTGTGACAGAACCTGTCATTCGCCCTGCTGTAGACTTGATACAGGAAGCAATTGACCGACAGACCGCTGTAAAAGACAAACTGGATAACGCAGCTTCAGAGGTCACAGGAGCGGTATCAGATGCTGCAGCATTAAAAAGCGATATGGATACCCTGATTTCCCAAAGCAAGGATTCTGTAACTGCAGTGAAAGAAGAATATGAAACTTCCGTAAAAGACAAGCTGAACAACCTTACAGAAAACCTGAATACTGCAGATGACTCTGTGGCAGGTCTTATGAACCAGCTGGACAACAGTGTAAAGAATGTTTCAGGCATTACAGACACGGCTTCTTCTGACCTGACCCAGGCAGAAGAAACGCTGAACAATTCCGCAGCACTCCTAAAAGAAGCCTCAGACAAGCTGAATACTGCTGTTTCAGCCCTGTCTTCCCCGGACAGCGAAGGACAGCAGACCTTGAAAACCATTTTATCCCAGAGCCCGGAAACCATCAGTTCCTTCCTGGGTTCTCCTGTCAAACTGAAGGAAATCAAGCTCTACGCAATCGCAAACTACGGCTCAGCAGTGGCTCCCTTCTACTCCACACTGGCCATCTGGGTAGGCGGCGTCATTATGGCAGCCATGCTGAAAACAGCCGTTTCCCAAACCGCTATGGACAAGCTGAAAAACCCAAGAGAACGACATCTTTATCTGGGACGCATGGTACTGTTTGTCCTGATTGGGCTCTTTCAGAGCGGGCTTATCTGCCTGGGCGATTTGTACTTTCTTGGCATCCAGTGCAAGCACCCCTTCCTGTTCCTGCTGGCAGGCTGGTTTACCAGCATTGTATATGTAAACATCATCTACGCCCTGTCTGTTTCCTTCGGAGATATCGGAAAAGCCATCTGCGTAGTTCTTATGGTTATGCAGGTTGCCGGAAGCGGCGGTACTTTCCCCATTCAGGTGGCACCGGAATTTTTCCAGAAGTTCTATCCTCTGCTTCCGTTTACGCACAGTATGAATGCCATGCGGGAATGTATAGCAGGATTTTATGGAAATAACTACTGGAAAGAAATGGGTATGCTGGCCCTCTTCCTGATTCCCTCTCTGCTGCTGGGACTGATTTTGAGGAAACCAGTCATCCGACTGAACAATGCTTTCATGGAAAAACTGGAGAGTACCCATGTGATTTAAACAGAAAAAAGGAGGCTGCCGCTTTCAGTGCATATCAGGAATCATCCTGATTGCTGCTGAAAGCGGCAGCCTCCTTAAAAAATCCTGTATTCTTTTTCTGCTCTATAGCAATTCTTTACAGCACATGGATTCCGCCATGCTGACGTACCTTCAGTACATGGCAGGCACCTTTTCCGAACACCTTGTCCATAGCTGTTCTGTACTCTTCCACAAAGCTGTTCTCTACAAATACCTGAATCGTTCCTGCGAAGCCGCCTCCATGAACACGGCTGACACCGTGGGGGCCAAGCACGCTTTCGCTGATGCCCAGAGCAATGGACATAGCCTGCTTCTGTACATTTCTGTTGGTATAAATATTCTGCAGATATTTAAAGGAGGAATCTCCGGACGTTTTCACCAATTTTAAGAATTCCTCAAATTCTCCATTTCTAAGAGCATGTACCTGTGCCTCCACACGTTTCTCTTCTTCAAAGAAATGCAGCGCACGCAGTACCGGGCGGTCACCCAGGACGCTTCTCAGTCCTGATATCTGCTGGAAAAATTCCTTCTCGTCCACTTCACGAAGCACTTTTTTCTTAAAGAACGCAGCCACTTTTTTCATTTCTGTAGGAATTTCTGCATAATCTTCTGTTAAATCATCGTGGAAATCTTTCGTATCTACAATGCACAGGCTGTATTTATATGCTTCAAAATCAGACGGTACTTTTTCTACCACCGGTTCTTCCGGATCCTTGAAATCAATGTGAATCAAGCCGCCTACAGAACAAGCCATCTGGTCCATCAGACCGCTTGGCTTTCCAAAATAGACATTTTCTGCAAACTGTCCTGCCTGGGCAATCAGAACCGGGCTGATACTCATGTCATTAAACAGACCGGAAAGTATGGTTCCGATAATGACTTCAAAGGATGCAGAAGAAGACAGACCTGCACCAATAAGCACGTCACTGGTAATGTAGGCTTCAAATCCACCCAGCTTATATCCTTTTTCTTTCAGATTTGCCGCTACACCTCTGATCAAGGCAATGGTGGTTCCCTCTTCAGAAGCCTTTTCTTCCAAATCTTCGATGTCTACTTCTACCATGTCGTATCCTTCCGATACCACGCGGATAAGATTTCCTTCTGTTCTGCTGACAACTGCAATGGCATCCAGATTAATAGAAGTAGCAAGCACCATGCCAAGCTGATGGTCTGTATGGTTTCCGCCTACCTCGCTTCTTCCCGGAGCGCTGTAGATTTCCACTTCCTTTTCCCCAAATAAGTCTTCAAATTTTGCTACTGCCTCTGCATACCTTCTGTTCTGATATTCCAGAAGACTTTCATCCAGGTAAATGTCCTGAAATAATGAACTGTGTTTCCCCTGACGTAATTCTTCCTTTAAAACTGCGGAATTTTTCATGTCAATTCCTCCTCCTTGTTCCTGTAAATTTTTAGAATTTTTTGTCTATAAAGAGCATATCATACTCGGCAGCTTTTCGCCACTGGATTTATTCCTCTGCGGGCACTTTATTTTCGTCGGGAAGTACTGTAGAATTTGGTCCTTCTCCGGAAGCTCTCTCTTCTTTCCCGTCCGCAAGACTTTCCGGACTGTTGGATACCTGGATTTCCCGCACAAGTCCCAGGTCTTTGTCTACGAAAATCCGGACAAAATTTTTCTTCGTCTCATCTGAATACAAATAATAAGAAGTTCCCTTTTCCTCCTCCTGGCTTTCAAACGCATTTCCTCCCAGAAGAATTTTCATATTTTCCTCTGACATACCCAGTGTAATGTTGTTCCCCACCGCAATCGACACTTTTGTCACATCAAAATCCCCGGATAGATTGGTAAGGAATGCATACTTCACAGCAATAGTCTGCTCTCCGTAATTTTTCACCACTGCATACAGCGTATGGTCATCTTTTTCCAGGGTTACATATCCGTGGCGTCCCGGCTTTACATAGACATCCGAACCCTCTTCCTGTATTTTCCATCCATGTTTTACAAACTCAGATACCGGCGCGGGAATACGGTACAGTTGATGATCATAAGAAACCACATAGTCTCTGGGATTTTCGGAAAATTGCTCTGGTCTCTCATATTCCTTTACAGCCTGAGGCTCTTCTTTACTCACCTCTTCATCCGCCCCCTGAGGTGCACGGTAATTCTGCAGAGAAACACGGTAAAGGGTTTCATCCTCTATATGAAATACAAACTCTGCCTTCTTGTAAAGGCCAAATTCATAGGTAACATAGATATCCTCTTTTTCCTCATACTCGTCCGTAGGTGTGCCGTATTGCTCTGTAACCTGGTTCAAAGTTGCCCTTCCCAAACAGAGTTTCCCCGGAAGCTGGTACACGGTGCCCCCTTCCCGGTATTCCAAAGTCACACCGCCTGTCATACTGTCTTTCAGCGCCTGGCTTTCCCCCTCCTGATTGACAAATGCCACGGTCAGAGTCTCTTCTCCTCTTTTCAGGCTTTCCCCTTCTATAAAAGATTCCGTTTCCAGATATTCTTCTCCCCTGTCCGAGGAAATTTCCCAGCCCCGTTCCTTCCAGACTTCCATGCTTTCCGGCAGGGTGTAAACTTCCTCGTTCATGGCAAATTGAAAATCTGAAAGTTTATCTGACAAATCCACTTCGTATTCCTGAAACGCTTCCTCTTTTTTCTCTTCCTCAGGAAGCGGCACAACCTCCTCATCCTGTACCAGGGCTTCTTTCTTTCCCTGACATCCTCCAAGCGCCAACACCAGAGCTGCTGTTAGAAGTATCCATTTCTTTTTCAAAAAAATCTCTCCTTCCATGACGGATTTTCTGCTATCAATAAGTTTTCCCTATATAAGAAATCTTAACACAAAGGTATTGCCTTTTCCATGAAAAATACACATACCCTGCCTTTTTTTTCATACACTGTAAAGAGTATTTTATGCAAAGAGGCCCTCCTTTGAAAAAGTTTTCTTTCAAATTCTCACGCAAA
>DXFK01000056.1 GCA_019114495.1 Candidatus Blautia stercoravium | reverse complement strand
TAATTTTATGTATCCGGATGACTGGCTGAAACACGGCTGGGGATATTCTGAACTTCTTAGTCTGTTTCAAAAAGAGGAGCATATTTTCCGTTTTTCTCCTGAGCAGCGTTTTATTCTGTTTGAAAAACTTAATAAAATTATGCGTTATTCACTGAGTTCGGAGTATACAGATTCCCCGCTTAATCATCTGATGCTTCATACTAAATTTATAGAGTTTCTTCATCAGCTCTATATGTTGAAAGATCAGAATCAGTATACGAATGATACCTCAACTTCTTCCGCCACACAAAAAATGTATTCCGTTGCATCTTACATTCACCAGCATTTTCAAGAAGCACTTTCGCTGAATATACTGGCAGAGAGGTTTTATATCAGTCCCTATTACTTATCCCGCTGTTTCAAAGATACTCTGCACTTTACGGTATCGGATTATATACAGATTACAAGGATTAAGCATGTACAACATAAATTATTGACTACCAGTGACAAAATCACAGATATTGCTACAGCCTGTGGTTTCAGCAGTTTTTCGCAATTTAACCGTACTTTCCGCAAGATTTCCGGTAATTCTCCAAGAGAATACCGTTTAAGCAATACCGGAAAGCTCATATAGCCTTTGCCTTATATTGCCGTCTGAACAGGATTGAGTACTGCCCTACAGCACTCTCCTGTTTTCAAAAAAGCCATAACCCACTTTGCTTCGCCAAGTTCTTCTGCAGTAATCTTATAATAGAATTCCCGTTGCCCTGTGGGAATAAAAGATTCTTTTCCTCTGCGTATCTCACGTCCATCCTCAAAAAGCAGAACCAGGGTTTCCGGTTCTTCCTGTGTAAGAATCCGTATTGTCCAGACTTCCTTTTTGTTCAAAAACAAAAGAGGACCATCTGTTATCATACAATGTCCTTTCGCAATCGCCTGAAGCACCTTTTCCTGTGAAAGGACACCGTCTGTATGTACATAATTCTTAACACAGGCGCTGCCCAATGAATGTCCGATCCAGAAAAGCAGTTTAGGAAAACTTACCTGTCCCATATCAGATAAGGTTTTAAGAGCAGGACGTATTTCTTCTGGCAAGGTCTCCAAAACAGACTCCTCTTCCAGCCATTCCAAGATACTACTTATTTTTTCTGCGTCCTCATCATATTGATCGGCCAAAACATTATGGGTGTCACTCCCCGCTGTCCCTGTCAGATATATTCCCTGTTTCAACAATGAAATCCACTTCTCCAGCGCCTTCCCGTTTCCATTTCCGGACAGCATGGGATGTGCACCGTTCCAGATTTCCATTGCCGTAAACAGGGGAAAAAGATCTTCAAATTGCGGTGACCAACTTGTAGAAGGACTGGTATCAAAAGGATGATTCAATTGAGGTATGCCTCCGTTTTCTCGGATTTCTTGTGTTATTCTTATAAACTCATTCCTCAGTCTTTCTTTCGTACGCTCTGCCCCAAGCGGAATGTTATAAATCACATCTTTGTCAACTCCCATAGACATAACGTGTCCTCTGGAAGTAGATATTTCCTTGGAAATGATAGGACAAAATGTTTTTTCCTTTTGTTTTTTCCATTCCTCATGATTTAAAATATTGTGATGATCGCTTAGTGCTCCGAATTCACATCCCGCTGCCTGCATAGCTTCTTTCACCTGAGGAACACTCTCAATTACTGCATCGGTTCCCCCATATACCGGACTGCTGTAAATGCTGTGATGATGCAATTCACCAGAAAACCAGCCTTCTTCCAGTTCCCCCAATGGCTCCAGTTCCACCTCCAGGTCTCTCACAGCATCCTCTGTCCTGTCTTTATCCGCATAACGCTTCACACAGATAATTTCTTCCCATGCCGTATACCCGATTCCGTGCTCCACCCGTATTTTCCATTTACCTTCCGGCAGTTCCAGAAAAGCATATCTGCCCCCGTCTGTAATCAATCTCTGATAAGGAATCATGTCCAAAAGCCTACTCCTTCCCAGGGGGAAAGCCTTTACTCTTCCTCTGACCGGCTGTCCATTACACCGGATATGTATTTTTATCCCATACATGATTCCCGAAGTTCTGTCCGGTCTGGTCTTCCTTGTCCATGATTCAAGCCAAAGGAGCAAATTATATAGCTGTTCTGCATCGTTTAGTTTATTTTCTGCAGCTGTTCTGTACTCCCTGTCAAATTCCATCCACAATTCTGCAAGTTTTCTGTTCATACGTCTATTCCCATGCTTTGACTGGTTATTCTAGCAGAAAAGGGGATTGCAAACGCCATCCCCTTCACCAATCTTTTCTCTATTATTTTGTTACATTAGCATCATACCACTCTGCTCTTTCATCAAGAATCTTTTCAAGACCAGCTGACACTAACTTGTTATATTCATCTTTTTGTACTTTATCAAACTGATCCGGTTCACAGCAGATTAATTTATACACATATTCAATTGCCATTTTCTTCACATTTGCACCGTAATTATTTTCAGACTCAATTACTGCCGGATAAGTAGGATATACATAATGTCCTTCTTCATAGATCAAATCATAGAAGTTTTCAAAGTATTCCTTATCCTCCCATGGATTAGATGCAACTAAAGAATCAACAACACCTTCTTTTGTTTCCCAATAGGAGTATCTGTCATTCATGATATTATAGTCAGAACCATTTCCAGGATATTGGCCCTCTGCTAATTCTGATTCTGTAGGCCATACAGGAATACCTTCTTCTGTCTTCTTATGATCCGGTGTGTATGATATATTTTCAGCAACATCGGGATTTACCATCCAGTTTAGATATTTCATAACTGCATCTACTTTATCCTGGCTTGACTTTGGAACCATAACGAACATACCGTACATGGGTTCTGCCGGCACCCTGTAACTTCCGTCCGGTAAATCAAAGCAGTTTACAGGCACCAATTCTGCGCCTTCAACGGTAGATTCAAGAACAGGAATGTTGGTAAAAGTCGGGTTGGTTCTGTCACCAAGTAAGAAACCTGCTCTTCCGGATGTAACATCCTGCTGATAAAGGTCAATCGTCGTATCTGTTACAAAGTCAGTAGAGATAATCCCATCATTATACAATTCGTTCATTTTACGGATTCCCTCTATTGCACCAGGTGCAAAAATAATATATTCGCCGTCAGCACCGCCATAAATAAATCCGTCTTTGTCATCTAAAACGTCTACATAAGAACCTACAAAGTTCAGATAGAATCTTGCAGTATCTGTTGAGCCGCCCATTGCCCATGGAACAACCTTGTCTACATTACCTGGATTCTTCTCTTTAAATGCATATAAGCATTTAAATAATTCCTCTTTGGTTGTAGGGATGTCCATTCCTAATGCATCCAGCCAGTCTTTTCTGATATATGCCATATGTCTTGCACCAGATGCCTCACGCTGTTTCATAATTGCATACTGCTTTCCATCCACCTGTCCCATTTCCTGGATATCGCCGCTGATTTCCTGAATCTGTTTGCCATACTCAGCATATGCCTCTGTCAGGTCAGCCAGACCGCCATTTTGTGCATAATTTGTAAACAGGTTCTGGTCGTAAGTGAACACAATATCAGGTGCATCACCGCCGGACATCATAATATTCAGCTTGTCATCTGTTCCTGAGCGGGGTACGGACACAAATTCCACATCCAGGTTGCATTCTTCTTTCACCTGTTCTCTAATCCAGTCTACTGTTGGGTTTTCTTCCTGTGTCGTACCAGCTGCCGCAGTGCCTCTATCCCAGATCATTACTTTAATTTTCTCTGTTCCTCCCTTGTCTGATTTTGCGTCAGAGCCATTTCCTCCTGCACTGCCACATGATGTCAGCATGGAAGCTGCCAACACCAGACTCAGTGCTTTTGCTAATTTTTTTCTTGCCATTTTTTCTCCTTTCTTTTATAAAAACGGTTTTTATCTTTACCGTTAATATCTGCTTACGTTTTGTTTCCTATCATCCTTTCACCGCACCCAGCATAATACCTTTTGTAAAGTATTTCTGAATAAACGGATAAGCAATCAGCATTGGTGTCATAGATACCACAATGCTTGCGGACTTAATATTATCTGCAATCAACTGAGAGGACTGACCTTCCTCCATTGAAATAGCAACGGAATCCATCATCTGTTTTAATTTCATCTGTACTGTAAACAATTCAGAACTGTTTATGTAATACAGAACATCACTGATTCCGTTCCATCTGCTGACTGCATAAAACAAACTTAGTGTAGCAATTGCCGGAACTGCTAAAGGAATTGCTATTTTGGTTAATGTTTTCCAATGAGTACATCCATCTATATAGGCAGCCTCATAAAGAGATTCATCGATACCCAAGAAGAAGGAACGCATGATAATCAGATTGTATGCACTAAGCGCTCCCGGAATAATCAGTGCCCATACAGTATCAAGCAGGTTGAAATCCTTTACATTTAAATATGTAGGTATAATACCAGGATTGAAATACATGGTTAAAACAAACAATGTCATGATCAGTTTGCCGCCCTTTAAATTCTTTTTGGATAAAGGATAGGCCGCAAGAATTGTCATAGCCATGCAAATCAGTGTATATCCGCCGGTCAAAATAATTGTATAAAGGAATGACTTGATAAAATTACTGTTTCCAAATACCTTCTGGTAGGCTTCCAACGTAAATTCTACTGGATAAACGAATACTTTTCCTGTCAAAATTGCATTTTTGGAGCTCACAGACATAGATACTACCCGGAGAATAGGAATCAGTGTCAGTATGGTAATAATCACAAAAATTACACCCAACACAATTTGAAACATTTTTGAAGATTTGCTGTTTACTTCACTCATCAGATAATACCTTCCTCTCCAAATTTTTTCGCAGCTTTATTCACGCTCAGTATAAGAACAATACCTACTACTGACTGGAACAATCCTACTGCAGTAGCAAAGTCAAATCTGCCTGCCTGCAGACCTACTGAATACACATATGTACTGATAACATCCGAAGCTTCTTTTACTAATGTGTTTCCTAACATATAAGGACGATCGAAACTGATTGAAACGATTTTTCCAAGAGCCATAATAAGCATCATGCTAATGGTTCCCCTGATCTGGGGCAATGTAACGTGCCAGATTCTCTGCATTCTTGTTGCACCATCAATATACGCCGCTTCACCAAGGCTTGGATCTGTTGCAGTTAATGCTGCCAGATAAATGATAAGAGAATAGCCGGCTCCCTGCCAGATACCGGAAATCCA
>DXFK01000055.1 GCA_019114495.1 Candidatus Blautia stercoravium | reverse complement strand
GAAGAAATCACATGGTTTTTGACTTAAAAATTCCCGATTTTCTAGATTTTTCTTCGCTTTCTATGATTTTTATGATATGATAACATTATCAATTATTACAAATTCATTTCAAGTTAAAACTTTCAGAAAGGAGATTTTGCACGACCCACATGAAGCGAAAACTGAACGAAATTATCTACACCATTTCCCGCTATACGGAGATTTTGTTATCTGCAGTCATGCTGCTTGTGATTGTAGCGCTTATCATTCCCATGATACATAACTTTGTCACAATTCCCCTTCTGGAAATTACTTCTGAGCAGTTTACTGAATTTCTGGGAGATGCGCTGACACTGCTTATCGGGGTAGAATTTGTAAAAATGCTGGCGAAACATACTGCGGAAAACCTTCTGGAGGTTCTGATGTTTGCCATTGCCCGGCAGATGGTCGTGGAACATCTGAACATGATGGAAACTTTAGTGGGCGTCATTGCGATTGCGGTTATTTTTGCCATACGCAAATTCCTGCTGTTGAAAACCAGCGAAAATTCAGAAAAGACTTACGACAGGCTTTAAGGTTCTACAATGGCAAAAGGCGGCGCCTTTGGACTGCAGCCACAATTTCTGTGCTGCAGTCCAAAGGCGCCGTCCTCTCTTTATCTGTTTTTATTTATCTCTCCAGATAATTCTTCCTTTGCTCAAATCGTATGGGGACATCTCAATAGTAACTTTGTCTCCCGGAAGAATACGGATAAAATTCATTCTCAGCTTTCCGCTGATGTGTGCTAAAATCACATGTTTGTTTTCCAGCTCTACTTTGAACATAGCGTTAGGTAATTTTTCTAACACAGTTCCTTCTACTTCAATAACATCTGCCTTTGACATAAATTAAACCTCCTGCTGATTCTTTTCATAATCTTTAATGGCTCTTCTGATATCTTCATCCCGCAATTCTTCTCCTTTTTCCATTTTTTCCTGAAGAAGGGCGGGTATTCTGTAAATAATCTGAATGTGCTTTCTTCTCTTCTTTTTCTGCTTATCCAAGGTCCGGCACCGGCCGTCTGCCAGATACACAAACTCTTCCTCTGCCTGCATGACAACAAACAGTTTTCCGGTATCGTGACCTGCTTTTGAACGGGCCAGCATGCCTTTTACAAATGCTCTCATAGAACCCTCCCTTATTTACTCAGGGTGAGAATTTCAGGTTCGCCTTCGGTAATGAGAATTGTGTTCTCGTAATGTGCGGATAAAGAGCCGTCCTCGGTTACTACAGTCCAGTCGTCATCCAGCCATTCTACATCAGCTCTGCCCTGATTAATCATAGGCTCAATAGCCAGAGTCATTCCCGGAACCAGACGGATTCCTCTGCGTCTCTGCGGGAAATTGGGAATCTGAGGGTCTTCGTGAAGATGGGTTCCGATTCCGTGTCCCACCAGATCGCGAACTACACCATAGCCGAATTTTTCTGCATAACCGCCGATAGCAGAAGAAATATCATTCAAATGATTTCCGGCTTTCGCATATTTAATGCCCTCAAAAAAGCTCTGCTTTGTCACATCCATCAATTTCTGCGCTTCCGGTGAAATCTGTCCCACTGCATGGGTACGGGCTGCATCAGAATGGTATCCTTTGTAAATCAGACCTGCATCCAGACTTACAATATCCCCTTCCTGCAGAATCCGGTTCTTTTTCGGGATTCCATGTACAACCTCATCATTGACAGATACACAGATGGAAGCAGGGTATCCATTATAATTTAAAAAGTTAGGGGTACAGCCCAGACTTCGGATTAATTTTTCTCCAAGCCGATCAATATCCAGGGTACTGATTCCAGGCTTAATAAAAGCGCCCAGTTCATCGTGTACTTTTTCCAGAAGTCTTCCGGCCTCTCTCATTAATTCTATCTCTCTGGCAGTTTTAATTGTTACTGACATCTTTTACTCTCCTAACACGCTGACAATCGCCTGAAAAACATCTTCCATATCAACGGTGCCGTCTACTTCTTTCAGCACGCCGGCCTTTGCATAATATTCAATCAAAGGCTGTGTCTGGTCATGGTATACACCTAGACGTTTCAGTACTGTCTCCGGCTGGTCATCCTCTCTGAGCACCAGCTTTTCGCCGCAGACATCACAGATATCTTCTGTTTTTGGCGCATTGTATTTGATATGATAAGTTGCACCGCAGCCTACGCAAGCTCTGCGTCCTGACATACGATTTACAATATTTTCATCAGGAACTTCTACGTTAATGGCAAAATCTACTTTTTCTCCCATTTTTGCCAGTGCTGCGTCCAGACTCTCTGCTTGAGGAATGGTTCTTGGAAAACCGTCCAGAATGTATCCATTTTTGCAGTCTTCCTGCTGTACACGGTCAATTACCAAGTCTACTGTCAGTTCGTCCGGAACCAAAAGCCCCTTGTCCATGTAAGTTTTCGCTTTCTTCCCTAGTTCTGTGTTGTTCTTGATGTTGGCTCTGAAAATATCTCCTGTAGAGATATGAGGAATTTCATACTTTTTGGCAATTTTCTTTGCCTGTGTACCTTTTCCCGCACCCGGAGCGCCTAACATAATAATTTTCATACCCTTTCCCCTTTCTAAAAGCCACTTCTCTTACGAATATGGCAAAAACCGCCGCAGCAACGAAGAACCACAGTCTTGTGACTCCTCTGTTGCCCTGTAAAGCAGCAAAACTGCTTTCTCTGCGACGGTTTCTTCCTAACTTATCTTTTATTCACTTAAAAAACCTTTGTAGTTACGTACCAACATACGGGATTCAATCTGTTTTAATGTTTCCAGAACAACACCTACCACAATGATAAGAGAAGTTCCTCCAAAGGAAACATGTGCGCCGAACACACCGTTAAAGAAGAACGGAATAACGGCAACAATGACAAGACCTGCAGCACCGATGAAAATTAAATAACTCAAGATTTTTTCCAGATATTCCTGTGTTGGTTTT
>DXFK01000054.1 GCA_019114495.1 Candidatus Blautia stercoravium | reverse complement strand
CCAGTTCATAGCTTTCCAGAAATTCTTCGTAGGAATGAATTCTCCCAAGGAGCTGCAGTTTTTCATTCTTCACGGACTGCAGCCCTATACTGAGACGGTTTACACCATTTTCTTTGTAGCACTGCAGCTTTTCTTCCGTTACTGTTCCCGGATTCATCTCCAGTGTAATTTCCGGCTTCTTTTCCAATTCAAAAACGTCCTGAATCTTTCCAAGAACTCTTTCCATCTGTCCGGCCTCCAGCACAGAGGGTGTCCCGCCTCCCACAAAGACAGTAGATACCCGATAGCCTCTGGCAAATTCCCGGTAGCTTTCGACTTCCTTTAACAATGCCTGCACATAGGTTTCCTTTTCCTCTGATGTTCCGCACCAGGACAAAAAATCACAGTAACCGCATTTTTTCATACAAAAAGGAATATGCGCATACAGCCCTAAATCTTTCTTCATAAATACCTTCCCCGATTTCTTATTTATCGTCCAGCTTCAGCACACTCATAAAGGCCTTCTGCGGAATTTCTACATTTCCAATCTGGCGCATACGTTTCTTTCCTTCCTTCTGTTTTTCCAGAAGTTTTCTCTTACGGGAAATATCGCCGCCATAACATTTTGCCAATACATCTTTTCGCATGGCTTTTACCGTTTCTCTGGCAATAATTTTACTTCCCACAGCCGCCTGAATCGGAATTTCAAAGAGCTGTCTCGGAATTTCCTCTTTCAGCTTTTCACACATCTTTCTGCCTCTTTCGTAAGCAGAATCCGCAAATACGATAAAGGACAACGCGTCTACTTCTTCTTTGTTTACCAGAATATCCAGTTTTACCAGATTGCTCTGCTCATATCCAAGCATTTCATAATCAAAAGACGCATAACCTCTGGAACGGGATTTCAAAGCGTCAAAGAAATCGTAAATAATTTCATTTAAAGGCAGGTGATAATGCAGCAGCGCTCTGGTGGTTTCCATGTATTCCATGCCCTGATACTGCCCTCTTCTCTCCTGGCACAAATCCATAATGGGTCCGATAAACTCCGTAGTTACCATAATTTCCGCCTTTACCATAGGCTCTTCCATGTATTCGATTTCTGACGGGTCGGGAAGATTGGACGGGTTTGTCAAATCAATGACTTCTCCATTGGTTTTATGCACCTTATACACAACGCCGGGTGCAGTTGTAACCAAGTCCAGATTATATTCTCTTTCCAGCCTCTCCTGAATAATTTCCAAATGTAACAGTCCCAAAAAGCCGCAGCGGAATCCAAATCCCAGAGCGATGGATGTCTCAGGTTCAAAAAACAGAGACGCATCGTTTAACTGCAATTTTTCCAGGGCGTCACGCAAATCCTGGTATTTCGCTCCGTCTGCAGGATAAACACCACAGAATACCATGGGATTCACTTTTTTGTATCCCGGCAGAGGCTCTGCACAGGGACGGTCAAAATCCGTAATGGTATCACCTACCCGTGTATCCGTTACGTTTTTAATACTGGCTGTAATATATCCTACCATACCTGCGGAAAGTTCTTCGCAGGGAATAAACTGTCCGGCTCCGAAATACCCTACTTCCACAACCTCTTCCACAGCTCCGGTTGCCATCATACGGATTTTGGTGCCTTTTTTCACAGTTCCTTCTTTGATACGGCAGAACACAATAACACCTTTGTAGGAATCATAAATAGAATCAAAAATCAATGCCTGCAGCGGATTTTCAGGACTTCCTGACGGCGCCGGAATTTTGGTTACAATCTGCTCTAAAACCTCTTCCACATTTAAGCCTGTCTTGGCTGAAATCAGAGGCGCGTCCTGTGCTTCAATGCCGATAACGTCCTCAATTTCATTCATAACACGTTCCGGTTCCGCACTGGGCAAGTCAATTTTGTTAATAACGGGAAACACGTCCAGGTCATGGTCCAGAGCCAGATACACATTGGCAAGCGTCTGGGCCTCAATCCCCTGGGCTGCGTCCACCACCAGAATAGCTCCATCACAGGCTGCCAGACTTCTGGAGACCTCATAGTTAAAGTCCACATGTCCCGGTGTATCAATCAGATTGAAAATGTATTCTTCTCCGTCTTTGGCTTTGTATACAATACGCACAGCCTGAGACTTAATAGTAATTCCTCTTTCTCTCTCCAAATCCATATTGTCCAAAACCTGAGCCTGCATTTCCCGGTTGGTCAAAAGCCCTGTCTTTTCAATAATTCTGTCTGCCAGAGTGGATTTTCCGTGGTCAATATGGGCTATAATACAAAAATTACGAATTTTGCTCTGGTCTATTGATGGCATATAAAACTCCTCCTATGCTCTTTTCTTCTTATATCTCAAACATACAGTCTGAGTATATCATGATACTCATTGGTTATCAAATAAATTTCTGTACTGGATTTTCTCATATTCCTGAATTTCTTCAAATTGCAGTGCTTCATCCCAGGTAAACCATGCTCCCTGGCTGTTTTTTACACCGTAAACATTGACTACAGGATAACTTTCATAAAGATTTTCCAGGTATTTCTGGTAATCCGTCAGAGGAATTCCTGCAGCTTCACATAATAAAGAGGACAAATAGTTCAGACTGATATTTTCATATTCTTTCTCTGCAATATCATAATTTGCGTAAATCATAAAAGGGACCTGATATTCCAGGGCTGTTTTTTCCGCCGCATTTCCTGTGGCAGTCTCTGACAGGGACTGGTACAGTTCTTCCTCTATCTTGGGATAATGGTCGCCAAACATGCAGACTACCACAGGTTCTTCTGCCTGTTCAAAATACTGCAGCAATTCTTCCAATGCCCTGTCAGATTCTTCTATAAGAGTTAAGTATTCCTCTGCCCATACAAAATTTTCTCCGGGACTTGTAATCTGTATAGGATTCGGCATACCTGCGCCTGTGTACCCACCATGATTCTGCATGGTCACATTGAAAAGAAAGACCGGTCCTTCCTCCTTACGCTTCTCAAATTCTTCTATTAATATTTTATAATCTCCTCTGTCGGAAACCAGATTCCGCAGTGTTTCCGGATTTTTCATATCTTCCAGATAGATGGACTCATCAAATCCCAGAAACTGATATACATTTTTCCGATTCCAGCCACTGCTGTCCATAGGATGTATAAACACTGAGGTATAACCCTCAGCCTTTAACTGACTATTCAGACTGGGAGTTCCCTGTTTGATATAATTCTGATAAGGAATAGTTCCGCTTGGAAAAAATGCATTGGAAAAGCCTGTTAAAAACTCAAATTCCGAGTTCGCTGTCCAACCCCCGAAAACAGGTACGCTGACAAATCCCTTTATAACATTTTCCTGTCTTGCATCCCAGTTTGGCATAATATCTCTGCTGGTTTGTATCGCTCCCAGCTTTCTGAAATCAGAAAAGGATTCATTCATAATAGCGATGATATGGGGTTTCTGAACATTTTCGGTTTTTCCCACTTTCAGACTCTGCCCTCCCAAAGCCCCTTTTTCCGATTCCAAATCCGCAGCTGCTTTCTGCTGATATCCGTCAGGCTTCTGCACTTTCAGAAAAGGAAGTCCTGCTGCAAAATCCAGCAAGGCCCCATGGTCTTTCTCGCTGGCCTCCAGTTCCCACAAATAAAGTTTCACAGAATAAGTTTCCAAAAAAGTTTCATTGGATATCAAAAAAAACAAAACAAGAACAAAGCAAAGGCCCACTGCTCCAGTTGCTATACGGTCTCTTCTGTGATTTTCATAAGAAAGATAAAAAGCTGCAATTATCAGCAGGATTGCCCAAAGGATAACCGATACTCTCTTTTCCGTAAAATCCAGCGTATATCCCCCTGCCACATTTGCGGCAGTCTGAACTGCATAAACATCTGCAGCCCGAAGTCCGTTTCCCCGGAACTCTTTTACAAAACTGTATAAAAGTCCGTAAAATGTAAAAATTCCGGTTCCCACAGCTATTGTCCATGCAAATCGGTTAATGAAAAAATATAAAATCACAAAAACTGTCAAGATTAAAAAATAATTCAGAAATACAAATAAAAATTTCATCTGTGCCACGGAATTATCGTGCAGTGTCTCTATAGCGCCCACAGCAAATGCCGGAGCTGCTAAAAATAAAACAACAGACAGACATTCTCTCATCTTATCCGGTATTTTTATTTTTCCCGATAGTCCCAAAAGCAGAATTCCATCCAGGCAAAACAAACCTCGCAGTTTTTCCGTCTCGGCATTCAGTCCCTTCTCCAGAAACACCCAGAAACATATGTACATCAAAAAGGCTGCTGCTGTACCTGTGATTCTCAGCCTGCTGCTTTTCCTAAACATGTATTCATACAGCTTCTTCCCACTTTCCAGTATCTTTCCATTTCTTACTTTTATATTTATCTTTTTCATGCTTGTAATTCCTCATAATTTCAAATTTCCCGTATCTATACACAAGGAGGCTTTTGCAGGAAAAGCATTTGGAATCATGCCCTTCCTGCGAAAGCCTCACTCTTGCGTTATTACATCATAAATTCTGTAATTTCCTACCTGATTTTTCAGTTTAAACTTCAGACTGTCTGATTCATATTCGCTTAAATCACGATTGGTTAAAATATGCTTCACATTCAGAGTTTCCAGTTCTTTTGCAGGCAATGTAATATTTAAAAGGTCCGGAGAAGCCTGAGGACTCTCAAAAACGGTTTCTCCGTCTTTTTTCAGCTGCATGAAAATATGTGCATATCTATTGTAGGCCTCCTCATAAACCCCTGTCGAATCCAGCTTTTTCCAGCGTTCCAGTACCGGATAGGTATTGGTACAGTTTATGGTTGGCGCCCCTGTCATAATCGGAATGTTAATACAGGGGAATCCTATATTTTCCACTATCCAAAGTCCTTGTTTATCATCACTGTCTGCCTCGGCAGCAACCGCCTGTACTAATGGATTGGTATAAATAACATCTACGCCTTTGTGAATAGGATTGACAAACGCTCCGTTTAAAACCGCCAGAACGATACAGCCCCAGGCAAAAACCGTACTTTTCCATTTATACCACAGCATACCCACAAGAATCAGGGAAACTGTAAGAATTACACCGACTGCTGCTACTTGCCTCTTTGCCGTATACAGTTCCGGCAGACTTTTATACAGAAATATCAGCATTCCTCCCGCAAAGAAAACTCCCACAATTCCCACAGCTACTTTTCTCGGCGTCTTTTCTGAAATTACAGACGCATACAAAAGCAGGATCAGACTGATAAAACCCACTGCCAAAGTAACTCTTTTCGGCTGACAGTTACCAAGAAGGGTTGCTTTTGCCAGAATCTCCGGCCATGGCAAGACACAATAAGCAGTCAAAAAGACTGTTCCTGTCAAAAGAGAAATCAGCATGGCGTCCCGCTTCTTTTCCTTTATAAGAACCCATAAGCCCACAAAGATTCCCAATGGAAAAAAAGAAATCACACTGGCTTCTTCACACACATTTGTCCCGCCAAAAGCAGACTCCATAAAAGGATACAAAATCCCCTGCGCCCAATTAAAAAGCTTTCTGAGTGCTCCGCCTCCCGTAAAACTCCTTGTTCCAGGATAAGCAGTATTCATGACAGTCTGTATGGTATCCCATGACTTGCAGACAATGGCTCCCATTGTAATTCCCAGAATCAGCAGAGCGCCTAAAATAACAGGAATGTCTTTCTTCCAACACCACAGGTCTTTCTTATATTCCTTTGCTGTAATTCCTATAAGCAAAAACAGGAATACATATCCCAGCGGAATCTGCCATGGCGGATAAAACACCAGGATATAACAGCCTCCGCACCAGGCCAGCCCCAATGCCAGAAGTATCTTTTTCCAGTAATGCCTCTGGTTAAAATAAGCAGCCGCAATCAGCAAAACCGCCTGCCCAAACACCAACATTTCTACAAGTCCGTTAATGGCAAACCACCACTGCACAACAGGCGACAGACTGAGAAGCGCAGAATATGCCACAGCATAAGATTTTTTTCTGTTAAAAAGATACATACCAAATTCAAAAGAAATCATAAGTAAAGCGAGAAACCGCCCGCACCAGAAAAAGGAAAGACCTCTGGCTGGTGCAAACAGCAGATATCCCCACTGAAAGGGCCGGAAAATCACTTCCCAGCTCAGAACCGGCTGTCCATACACAATAAATGCGTCTGTCTTTGCGCCTCTTAGAGTTTCTGAAAAGTAGGGAAAACTCCCGTCCTTTGCAAAATACTGCGAAAATGCCATAGGTGTATTCACAGCCCATTCATCGCTCCGAATCATTCTTGCTTCTCCAAACACATTTCCGTCTCCGCTTTGGGATTCTATTCCTATAAAATCCTCCCACATAGATATGGAAGAACCGCTTAATTCAAAAAATCCACACACTGCAAAAACAACTATAATAATCAGATATCGAAAGCGATACAGCATTTCTCCTATTCCTGTACTGCTCTTTTTGTTATTTTCCATAAATTTCTCCTTAGCTGAATCTTCTCACTTACTGACAATATTTCAGGAAATACGGCGTATAAAAAGCTCCGTGAGCGATAAACAGTATTATCCAGAATACAGCCGTTGTATAGGACGTATCTTTCCATTTCCCTTCCATTTTATCTGTATAAAACAGCAGATACAATGGAAAGAGCAGCGGAATATAGTACCTTGCCTGCACGCCGGCAATCTCCGTGCTTCCTACCGGTGTAAAAGATACATAGAGCGCAGACCAGAGCAGACCTGCAATCATAGCCAGCACAAAAGCCAGAATCACTCGATATGCAACAGCGGTCTTTTTAGAAAAAACGAAGCGCCTTTTCTTCTCTGTAAATGCCACGGCAAAACAGAATACCGCCGCCATGGCATGGAGCTGGTGCTTGCCTGCATAGGCCAGATTGGCCACCGCATCGCCTCCGAATATATAGGAATTCAGACTCCCATAAAAGTTTTTCCAGAACACAGCCAGATAGCCCAGTGGGTGCTGCATAACCAGAGCCAGCTGTTTTCCCACATCGGTTGCCCCGCCTCTGGAATCTCCTTCCACACTTCCACTTGCCGCAGGCAGCAACAGTGTCATAATCATAGCCAGGCAAATAATCACTGCAAGGCCTTTGCAAAATACCATTTGCCATTTTGTCCGAAATTTTTTTTCAGGCAGTGCCAATACCAACCCTAAAATGGGAATATAGACGGGTTTGGGACAGCTTCCTAATATAAAGACTAATGCAATCAGAATTTGCTTTTGCCAGGTCAGCTTTCTGTCTATATAGAAAAATTCCTCTATTATTAGCACAAACCCCAGTGTTACAAACGCAATTACAGAGACATCATAAGTATAGGAAACCGCCTGCAAAACGGCTGTAGGCATCAGAGCTATTGTCGTCAGAAACATTTTTCCTACAGGTACAATTTTAATAGCCAAAAACATTACCAGCACATATAAAAACAGATTTGCGGCCTTTCCCAGCAAAAACTGCGCATAAAAAGGCAGGCCAAGAGCCTCTGCAGCTTTTACAGCAAGCGCCATATGAAGTTCACCTACGGCATTTAAAGGGTTCGCGGCTTTTTCGTAGTCCTGTACCTGTATGTCCGTATTCTCATTGAGATACTCTATCTGCAGCTGCTTTTCTTCTTCCGATAAAAAAGCTGAGCCATCTATGGTTTCCGGATACTGGGTGATATAAGCTTCCGCTGCGCTTTGCGGCACTTCTCCCTCTTCAAACCAATGAAACGTCTTATTAAAATGTATATGCTCATCCCAGCTTACACACTCCGGCGGCTGCAGGGCTATTAGCAAAAGCCCAAGGCTGATACCATATACAAGAAAACCGTATTCCGGCTTCTTTCCAATCTGTTTTCTCCAGCAAAAAGCTGACAAACCCAGTAAAACAAAAACAAACGCATACGCAGTTCTATACCAGTTCCAATTCCAGCTGTTTTCTATGGTAAAATTATACAGCCGTACCCCCTGGGGTACTTTTATTTCTATCTCTGTAACATAATCCTTCAGATTGACCACCGATTCTTGCAGATTCTTTCTGCATACATCCCCAATTTCCCTTACTTCCGGATTTTTATAAATATCCTTTGTATGAATTTTTATAATAGGTACAAAATCCTCTCTTGCGGCATAAGAATACTGAAATTTATTTATATAGCGTTCAGGAAAAACAATCTTTATTCTATAGAAGCCTTCTTCCACTCCGTTTTCGTTTACTTCTGTCTCAGGTTCAGATAATTGGATATACTGTTTTTCTATCTGCTCCCTCCCGGCCTGGTGTCCCCCTTTAAGAGAGCGCCTGTAAGTATTCATCTCATACAGCCCTTCAAAAAGCACTCCTGCCAGCAGGCTGATACCTAACAGAAATAATAATCGCAGAATCCACTTTTTCCCCGCTGTCTGTTTTTTCTTTTTCTTCATTTCTGCGGTTCCTCACTCTCTTCTTCTGCTTTTCTTTTCTGCTCCTCCATCAGCGCCATCTCCTGTGTCAGTCTCTTCACCTTGTTGGACAGCCTGGACACGGAAACTGACAGAGAAAAAATAATAGGCAGCATAAAGCAAAATCCTGCAAAGAACAGCATATTCATAGGCCGGCTGATACCCAACACATGGGCCAGCCATGTAGAAAGCTTCGGAAAGCAGGTAAAAATAATAATCCCTGTTCCCAAAGCCAGCCATACCAGGCTGTATTTCAGTTCAATTACCTTATTTCTGATTTTATTTATCACATAACACATGGCCAAAAGGGTAATCACAACAATTAGAATCTGAATACGAATATTCATCCTTTCCCTCCTCTGATTTTCTCAATGGCAATGGCCAGAGAAACCTTTATCATATAATACACGGATTTCTTCATGGAAATAGACGATACTCCACCCATACGCTTCCGCATAACCACAGGAATTTCCTTCACCTTACAGTTTCTCTCCAGAATCGCAACAACACTTTCCGGCTCCGGGTAATCCTTGGGATAATTGTGGGCAAATTCTTTCATAACCTTCCGATTCACTATCCGCAGTCCTGAAGTAGGGTCTGTAATCCGTACCCCTGTTAAAATTTTAATCAATGCACTAAAGTAGCGAATCCCTACTCTTCTCATATTTGAGGATTGAAACCCTTTTTTCTCAATAAACCGGGATCCAATCACCATGTCCAGATTTTCTCTCTCCAGGGTTTCTGCCATTTCCTTCAGGAAAGCTGGGTTATGCTGTCCATCTCCATCCACCTGCACCGCCATATCATAGCCATTTCTGTATCCATACAGATATCCCGTCTGCACAGCGCCGCCAATCCCCAGATTCACAGGCAGATTTATCAGATGAAATCCATGCTGTTCACAAATTTCCCTTGTATTATCTGTAGAACAGTCATTAATTACAATATAATCAAATTCCGATGCATACTTCTGAATGTCCTTTACCGTTTTTTCTATACAGGCACTTTCATTATAAGCAGGAATAATTATCAGTTTCCGTTTTTTCATTCCAGTACTCCCTCTTCCGCCAGCTGATGTACCTTATGTGCAGTTTTCTCCCAGGTAAAAAGCTGATGTACTCTTTTCTGTGCTTTTGCCGCTGCGCGTTTCCGTTCCTCCTCATTTGCCAGTGCACGCTCCAGCTCTTCTTTTAAGCCCTCTACGGTAACTTGTTCCAGAATGGTTCCATAGCTTCTGTCCACCAGCAGCTCCCCGGAACCGCCCCGGTTGGTGGTTATAACATAACAGCCCGCCGCCGCCGCCTCCAGCACCGAAGTAGGAAAACCCTCCGGGTATTCAGTGGGAAGACAGTAAATCTCTGCCTGTCCTAAAAGAGACGCAATATTTTTAAAACCTAACCTTCCAAGCGGCTTGATTCTATGGCTTTCACACGCCTTTACCCCTTCCATTTCTTCCCCGTCCCCAGCAATAAAAAGACAGACCTCCCTGGAAGTTTCCATTTTCTCCACAGCTTCTATCAATTTAAAAATCCCCTTTTCCTTCAACAGTCTTCCCGTATAGACAATCAAAGCCGTGTCTGTATCCAGCCCGTATTTTTTCCTGAAATCTTCTGTAGGATTTTGGGCAATTCTTACAATATTTTCTGCATTTACCGCATTATACAGCACCCCCTCTGCCTGAATGTGAAAATGCCGAAGCCATTTGCAGCAGGCTTTTGAAACACCAAAATACTCCTTGCAAAGCCGCCTGTCTCCCCAGGTTATCACATGCTCTACAGCCGCAAAAACCAAATCGGGAAATTTTCTCCCTACTGTCATGTGACTGGTTCCATGGTCTAAAATCAAACATCGGATACCTTTCCTTTTAGCGAACCAGGCTCCCAAAAGTGTGTGCGGATAAAACCGGGCATTTATCAGAACCAAATCAAATTCTTTTCCACACAGTTTTTTCCATGCTTCCCGAAACTCTTTATTCGGCTTTGTTACCGGATATCTGCCGCTCATAAAATTATAGCAAGGAAGACGCAGAACACCGATACCGTCCATAACTTCAAAACTCTTTTCTTTTACATCATTGTTTGTAACAATCAAAACCTCATCTCCCATAGCCATCAGCGCCTTGGAAAGGTTATAGGTATATCTCTCAATCCCTCCCAGATAGGGAAAATAGTGAGAGGCAAAAATACATATTCGTCTCATAATGTTCCTCTTATTCACTGTCCTCTATTTTCTTTTTGTCTCTCTGCAAATGATAGACAAAAAATCCCAGAAACAGAGCCGACATAAATCCTATGGAAATCGTATAACTGGCAGACGCGCCCATGACTGCATATCTTTTTGTCAAAACCGGCGTAAGCACATAGGTCAGTCCCACCGTAAGCCCGCAGCACACAAAGGTACTGTACTGATGCCGCATAATGATAATTCCATACTGCAAAAGCTGATAAAGCGCCGTAAAGCCGCCGCTGATCAACACCACACAAAGCGCCCCTTTATAATACCTCAAATCCACACCAAACAAAAATCCCAATACCGGTACTCCCAAGAGCCAGGCGCCTCCGATACATACCAGCGTCACTGCCAGAATCACTGCAACCTGTCTGAGCACCAGCTTTACAAAACCTGAGATATCTTTTTTCACATATTTTTCTGCCAGTACAGAAATAATGGGCTTCAACACAAAAGAGGCAAACATATTCACTACAAACGCCATCATATACAGTACATTGAAAATTCCAAGAGTTTCCGAATCATAATATTTGTCCAGGGCATACTTAGACGCGTTGATAATATAGGCATTTAAAAAGGCATTGACAAACAACGGAAGTCCCTCTAAAAGCAGTCCCTTCTGTCTCATCCAGGTGGTCTGAAAAGAAATTCCTCCAAATCTGACAATCAGCCGGCTGTCAATGACACACAGCATAATCAAATAAGTCACGGCAAGCGCTCCCAGGGCAGCAGCAATATTTTTTGTAAGAAACAGCGTAACAAGAAACGCTGCCAGATAAGACAAGACTTTTACAAATACGCCCTTGCAGGCTACATCATATCTTCCCTTCTGCTGATATCTTCCCTCCAGCAAATCCGATACTGCCTCAATGGCTCTGAATAAAATGGCAAATCCAATAGCTGCCAGCTTCACGCCTTGATGAGAATCCTTCAAAACCCAAACCACCCCCACCAGGAGCATGACAGAAACAGTCAGCACTCTTAACACACAGTAATCGCTGAAGGTGTATTTTTCTGTCACATCCGATACCTGAAAGGTCCGGATATTATAAAGTCCGATTGTCACCAACTGATTTCCGATTGTCAGAGCCAAAGCCAGTATACCGGCCTGTGCCACTCCGATATACTTGGAAGTAAACATGGACATCAGAAAAGAACTTCCAGCATATACAGAGCCTGCCAGAACCGTCCAGATATACGTTTTCTTCATATTGTGATTGGAAGGCATAAAAAATTTTTCAATCATAAATCAGCAAACTCCCAGCCAAAGTCCAGTTCTTCCGGCGCATGGTTATGGCGCTTATCTTCCGGCGGCAGTTCCATATAATTGCTGCCGTAGCGTCTCTCCAGATATTTTTCCACATGGCATGGAAAATTCAGCTCAATGGTTTCAAATTTGCGTCTTACCGTAGGATAAATATCCCTTTTATCAATGACGCTGGTATACGGAGTGGGGTCAAAGAGATACGCCACTCTTTTCGTATGTACATCTTTATACTGTGTTGCTGCTTTCATTGCTTTTCCATAGAGAAATTTCGGAGAAAAATGCAGTACTTTCAATCCCCAGTGTGCCAGTTTTGCCACCAGGAGGGTAAGTTTTGCCTTCCAGCCCTCTACATAAATGTTGGGTTCTCCTACCTGCCGCAGCACCATCAGTTTTCCCCATGTCCATGCCCGCATAGCCTGGCGCCGGAACTTCGGCAGTTCATCCGCTACGTTATCAAAACAGAAAATATCAATGGCAATGCCGATATGCAGTCCCAAATCAATCATTTCGTCATTTCTGAAAACCGTACCCGTCCGATACCATTTCGTCAGCGTCACCGGAAAGTCCGGGTTGGTATCCGCATTCATAATTTTATAACGCTCCCCGTATTCCTGTTCCGCTACTTCCAGAAAATGTTCATAATGTTCTCTTGTCATTCCCAGGTCAATGTCATCATCCCAGGGAATAAACCCCTGATGGCGGACACCGCCGATAGCCGTTCCCCCACATACAAAATAATCAATGCTGTGTTTCTGGCACAGCGCGTCAAAATCTTTCAGTATTTCCACCTCTGCCCGCTGCAGCTTTTTCAGCACCTCAGGCTCGTATTCTTTATATAACATATTTTCCTCATTCTAAAAAATCTAATCTATGTGTGTTACAAATTCCCTTTTCTTTTGCTGCGCACAGTTCAGAATAACACAAAAGTCTCTGTTTTTCCAGAACTAGCGTACTGTCTCATTTCTTTCATTATCTGCAGTGTGTGGGCGATTCCGGTTTCAATGTCAAAAGCCGGAATAAAACCCAAACCTTCCAGTTTCGTACTGTCCAGCACCTGTCTGGTTATGGGAGTACGCTGTGCCATCTGTACATCATCGGGATTTTTGAAAATTACCTGACGGCCTGTCTGTCTGGCTGTTTCCTGGGCAAATTCCGCAATGGTAAGTCTGGACTGCCTATTGGCAATATTGTAGGCCGCACCGCATGTTCCGGACAGCAAGACAGACAAAACAGCGGCTCCGCAGTCCGCCACATAAGTATACGAGCGCATTTGACTGCCGGCGCTGTTTAAAACAATGTCCTTCCCTTCCATGGCGTTTTCCATAAACTGTACGGTGGCACGATTGTCCTTTTCTGTAGTATTCGGTCCATATACATGACTCGGCCGCACAATAACAGTCTCCAGTCCATACTGGGCGGTATAGGCACAGCACAAAGTCTCTGCTGCCCGTTTACCTGCCGGATAACAGGAACGCCAGGACAGGTTGTCCACATAACCGCTGTATTCTTCTTTATAAGGTTCCAGACTTCCGTCCCCCTGGCCGTACACTTCTCCGGAAGATACAAACAGAAGGCGCTCTGCCCCCTGTTCCTTCGCATAATCCAGAAGATTCTTCGTCCCTTCAATATTTCCCATAACCGTTCCCACCGGATCCTTAAAAAAAGCAGCCGGATAGGCATTGCTGGCTGCATGAATCAAATAATCCACAGAAAACTTCTGCTTCATGGGCTTCTCCACATCCTGCTCCACATAAACCAGAGCTTCTGTTTTCACATCTGCAAAACGGGCTTCCAGTCTTTCACGACTTCGCCCAACTGCATATACGGTGACATGCAAATCCTGCATACGATTAGCCATAAGCAGCATATCCACCAGATAGGAACCGATAAGTCCGCCTGCTCCTGTAACCAATAGGGATTTTCCCCGGAGTTTTTCCATTTCTTTAACACCGGAAACCGCTTTTTCCAAATCCTCCGTATACACCCTGCTGCTATACAATTTCATCCTCTTCTCCTCTCAATCCTTCAGCCAGTCTGCTCTCTTTGCCAGAAGAAGCGCTTTAAAAATATCCAGGTCCTCCACTGTAGTCAGCTTAATGTTCTTTTCAGAGCCCAGAGAAAAATATACCTGTTCTCCCATCTCTATCATCAGTGTGCAGGATGCTACAGAATTGGTAATCCCCCTTTTCAGGGCTCTTCTGTGTAAATCACAGATTTTTCCCAGCGGAAATCCCTGGGGCGTCTGTGTCCGTTTCAGATTATCCCTGGGATAGCTTCCGGTAGAACACATACCGTCTTCCGTCTGCAGAATAGCCTCCGCACAGGGAATCGTGGCAATGGCACAGCCATATTGTTTTGTCTTTACGATACAATCTGAAATCACATCCGCAGAAACCATAGGACGTATAGAATCGTGAATGAGTACAATATCATCTTTTTGGAACTGTTTTTCCAGTTCAAAAACGCCGTTTCGGATAGAACTCTGACCGTTCTCCCCTCCCGGTATCACATATTTTAACTTTGTAATATTAAACTGCTTCGCATAAGCCCACAAAACCGGCTCCCAGCCATTGATGCACACTACCGCAATCGCATCAATATCCGCATGCTTCTGAAATGCTTCCAGTGTATAAATAATCACCGGACGTTCATTCACAGACAAAAACTGCTTTGGTATACTCTGGTGCATACGGGCCCCGGAGCCGCCTGCAATAATCAATGCCACATTTGCCATTTCGCTTTCCTTCCTTTGTACCTCTTCATGTAGAATTCATTTAAACTTTCTTTAACATTTACATAACATTGTACGAAAAAAATCAAAAAATTTCAAGCTATCCTTTAACTTCCTGTCAAAACTTTATTTAAAATGTCGGCAAGAGGCTCCATGGCATTCATTTCCTCCTGCACCGTATTCGTCTGCGCTCCACATTCTACCAAAAGAGTTTTCGGTCTCAAATGCAGATTGTAGCGGTATCCTCTAAGATAAATCGTTCTGGCCAAATCTGGATAGTATTTCTTAGATTCCAGCATCATCTGCAGGGAAAAAGCCAGATTTTCTTTGATGTAGGGATTTGGGAGATAAGAAATCTCCCCGTTTTGATTCGTTCTGCTCAACCCGTTGAAAAACATAATTTTTGCCGTTTCTTTTCCATTAATATTCGTAACCAGCCGTTTGTCATCCGGAACTCCATCCCTGTGCAGGTCAATGACCACTTCTACACTGGGATTTTCCTCCAGAATAGCTTCCACTCTCTCCTGGGCATAAGTATATGCCTGGTTACGGTCCAGCTTTCCGTCTACAATATCAAAGGTATCTGTCACATGAATGACCTGATAGCCATAAGTGTCACGCAGAAGAGAAGCCAGATACTCCCCCACTCCTACAATGGTGGTAGAGGCATCTCCCGGAATGGAATCAATGAATTCTTCCTGAGAATGGCTGTGGTAAATCAATATCTGAGGCTGACTGTTGTCAGTCTTCATCCTCATATCCATCTGTACCAGTGTGGGAGCGTCTAATTGCTCACTGTTTATACTGGTTGTTTTATCCACTGTATAGAAATTACTCATAACAAACTCAAAATCCTGAAATTTTTCCAGAGGTATATCTGTGACCGGCTGTTTTATCTGGTTTTCCGCAGTCCCTCCTGCTGCACTTGCCTGCTCTGCCTGGGTACTCTGGGAATCCACACCTCCTGTATTTTCATATCCCGATTCCGGAGGCCCTGCTTCCTGATTTTCTTCCAACAGCTTTGCCTCCAGAAATTCTGTGTTCTCTTCCATAATTTTAGAACTTGTTGCCTGGTCTGTCTCTTCCTGCCCTTCCCGTTGTATATCTGCCGAAGCTGGCAGCAGCCGGGATTCTATCTTCTCCCAAAGCCAATCTGTCATTGTTTGTTCTCCATATTCCCGTGTCACGCCTGGAAGATACATTTCTATTGCCTGCTGCTGCACCTGATACATCATATGCTCTAAAGTACTCTTTTCCAAAGCCAGCCCTTTTATGATAATATAAACGGCCAGCACCGACATCCCCACCCATATCGCAGCGGTCACCGCCGTTTCTGCTTTTCTTTTCTTCACCCTATCACCTCATATCTATATATGAGACAATCCTTTTTAATTATTCCTCGGGTTTGGCAAATGCCATATTTAATCCTTCGGAAATAGTAAAGGCCAGACGCTTTATGGTCTCATCCACATCCTTGGGCGTCATAAACATACTGTGCAGAGACGGCGCAACCATTTCTTCCAGAAATTCCTTTTTCTCCGTTTCTTCCAGCGTATCTAGCAAATGCGCCATGGAATCCCTGACAATGGTTGCTCCATCTACTACCGTAGGAACCCCGATTCCAATTACGCGTACTCCCAAAGTCTCCTGATTCAATCCTGTTCTGTGATTTCCCACACCGGAACCGGGGCTGATTCCCGTATCCGTTATCTGAATGGTCCGGTTCAGCCGTTTTATGCTTCTGGCCGCCAAAGCGTCGATAGCAATGATAACGTCCGGTCTTGTCTCCTCTGCCACGCCTCGGACAATTTCCAGGGTTTCCATACCGGTCTGCCCCATGACCCCCGGAACCAGACCGCTGATACTATGGAGTTTCTCCTCCCCTGTGCCCTGCATGCCGTATTCCCTGATAATATGTCTGGTAATGTGCAGATTGGATACCACATCCGGTCCCAGCGCGTCCGGCGTAATATCTCTATTTCCCAGCCCTACCACCAGAATACTCAGTTCCTGTTTTTCAGGAAGCAGCCCCTTCATATGTTCTGCCAGTTCTTTTGAAATTTCCCTGTGGTAATCCTCATCCGGCACAGACATATTGGGGGCTTCTAATGTAATATAGACACCCTGAGGTCTTCCCATGGTTTTCGCCCCGTTCTCTGTCTCAATAATGACCGTTGTAGTCCTTATGTCTTTCTCCTCATTGTAATCTTCTTTTACCACTACTCCTCTGACTTCCGCATGTTCTTCCTCAAATTTTTCTTTTGCCTCCAGTGCCAAGTCTGTACGGATTCTTCCCAATGCCATGCTATTTTTCCTTTCTGCCCTTCTTCAGACTTTCTGCCGTCCTTTTCTGTTTTCCCGAAAAAACTCAGGATACCTATATTTTTTGCATTTTAAAGGATTTTATGTATTGACATTTTTCTCTAAATCAACTAGAATGAAAAAGCATGTTATATCGGAGAGTTCCGTGTCTTTCTCCGATAAAAAGATAAATTATAAACCAGTAAATCATATTTGGAGGTGTACGCTTTGGCTAACATTAAATCTGCAAAGAAAAGAGTATTAGTAAACAGAAAAAAAGCTGAGAGAAATAAATCTATCAAATCAGCTGTTAAGACTTCTATCAAGAAAGTAGAAGTAGCTATTGAAGCAAAAGATAAAGAAGCAGCCGTTGCAGCATTACAGAACGCAATTTCTACTATTGATAAAGCAGCTACTAAAGGTGTTTATCACAAAAATACAGCTGCAAGAAAAGTTTCCCGCTTATCTAAAGCTGTAAACACACTTGCATAATTATTGCTGATAGATTCTGAATAGAAATTTTGCCGCCTGACTGTCCGTCATCAGTCAGGCGGTTTTTGTTTTCTCTGCTTTTACTTACCGCTGAACTTCACCAGCAAAAGCTCCACACTCATCGTATCCGTCATATACCCGGTCTTAACCTTTGTTTCCGCACTGACACATTCCTCTACTGCACTTCGCAAATCTTCTTCACTATATTTTCGTGCATAAGTGATATAATTGCGCACCACGAAAGGCTGCAGTCCGGCTTTTTTCCCTATCTGACTCTGGTCATATCCTTCTTTAACCAGTTCTTTGACCTGCAGAATCAGATTAAATTGTCGGGCCAGAAGAAAGAGAATTCTCATAGGCGGCTCTTTTAAAGCCAGCAGATCATAATATAAATCCAAGGCTTTCTTTTGATTTTTGTCTGTAACCGCCCGGAGCATATCAAAAATATGGTTGGTAATCTGAGTGGTACAAACCGCC
>DXFK01000053.1 GCA_019114495.1 Candidatus Blautia stercoravium | reverse complement strand
AAGAAATTAATTAAACGTAAAAATTGCATGAAGTGCAATGGGAGGAAAAACGTGAAGATTACAGATTTTTTCAGTCTTTTAGGCGGACTGGCATTATTCCTTTACGGAATGCAGATGATGAGCAACGGACTTGAGGCAGCAGCGGGAAACAAGATGAAACAGATTCTGGAAAAGCTGACTGCAAACCGTTTTCTGGGGGTTTTGGTAGGTGCTGGAATTACAGCCGTTATTCAGTCCTCATCAGCAACCACAGTTATGGTCGTGGGCTTTGTAAACTCAGGCATGATGACTTTAAAACAGGCTGTATGGATTATTATGGGAGCCAACATCGGTACCACAATTACCGGACAGTTAATTGCCCTTGATGTTGGTCAGCTGGCGCCGCTTTTTGCTTTTGCAGGCGTGGCTTTGATTGTGTTTGTGAAGAAACAAAAGGTACATCATTATGGTTTGATTGTAGCCGGACTCGGTATTCTGTTTATTGGCATGGAAATGATGAGCGGTGCTATGATGCCTCTTAGAGAGTCTGAGGCTTTCGTCTCTCTTATGACGAAATTCTCCAACCCGGTACTGGGTATTCTGGCAGGTATGATATTTACAGCTCTTATTCAGTCTTCTTCTGCGTCTGTAGGTATTCTGCAGGCCCTTGCATCCAGCGGACTGATTGGACTGCCAAATGCAGTATTCGTCCTGTTTGGACAAAACATTGGTACTTGTATTACAGCAATTCTGGCTGCTATCGGCACAAACAGAAATGCAAAACGTACTACAGTGATTCATCTGATGTTCAACATTATTGGTACGACTATCTTTACCATCGTATGTATTCTGACTCCGCTGACATCACTGGTGGAAAGCTGGACACCGGGAAATGTTTCAGCACAGATTGCAAATATGCATACATTATTTAACATTGTAACAACTCTGCTCCTTCTTCCATTTGGAACTTATCTGGCAAAACTTGCTGTAAAGATTCTTCCGGAGAAGCAGGAAGAAATGGAAGGCGTTATGCACATGGAGTTCATTCATCCAATGGAAACCAAAAGAGATACCCAGATTGGTCTTTCCGCTATTGCGGTTACAGGTATTAAGAACGAACTTCACCGAATGATTGAAATGGCAAAAGAAAATGTGGACAAGAGTTTTGTATGTGTCAAAGATGGAAAGAGAGAACTCTTAGAAGAAGTCAGAGAGCGAGAAGAATATATTGATTATCTGAACAAAGAGATTTCCAAATATATTTCCAAGGTGCTGGTAAATGAAAGTAATCCGGGGGATTCCCAGTACATCAGCGCACTCTTTAAAGTGTGCGGAAACGTGGAGAGAATCGGCGACCATGCCATGAATATCTGCGAATACACCAAGATGATTGAAAAACAGGGAATTACCTTCTCCGCAGAAGTAAAAGAAGAAATGGATGAAATGCGTGAAATTTGTGGAAAAGCCTTAGGTTTTCTGTCACAAATTGAGGATAACTCCGGAAAGAACATTCAGGCTATCGAAGATTTTGAGCAGAAAATTGATGATATGACAGAAGATTACAGACAGAAGCAGCTGGTTCGCATGCAGAAAGGAACCTGCTCAGAGGAAGGCTGTATTATCTACTCTGAAATGCTGACAGATTTTGAACGAATTGGTGACCATATTCTGAACATTGGACAGGAAATGGGCATGGGGAAAGTTGGAGCGTAGGAAAAAAGACTGCTTACAGGCAGAGTGATTTGCGAGGAAGCAGTTGACATTTATGAATACTTATCAGGTTACGGGCTGTGGCATTAAGCATACGATGTGTTTAATGTCACAGCCCTTTTTTGCTTTTACAAGGTTGACATGTTTTCATAAAAGGTCATATAATAGTTGTATATACAACTATTGGAGGTGCAAGTATGATAAAACGTTTGTTTTCTTATATGAGGCAATATAAAAAATACGCGATACTGGCTATTATCTGTATTGCGGCAGAATCTGTTTTCGAACTGATCGTACCCTTGATCATGGCAGATCTGGTAGACATAGGAGTTGCTTCCGGCAACAGGCAGTACATTTACATAAAGGGGATTCAGATGGTATTTTGTGCACTTCTGGCATTGGTTCTCGGAACGGGCAGTGCAAGGTTTTCTGCTTTGGCGGGTCAGGGATTGGGTGCAAATCTGAGGCAGGCAGAATATGAGAAAATGCAAAAGTATTCCTTTTCTAATATTGACCATTTCAGGGTGTCTTCGCTGGTCACACGGCTTACCAGTGATGTGACTAATATACAGAATACGGTATCTTCGGGAATGAGGCCCTTTTGCAGAGGCCCCGTTATGCTGATAGCAGCCACAGGAGTGGCATTTTCTATCAATGCCACACTGGCTCTGGTATTTGCAGTAGCACTTCCTGTATTGGCCGGTCTGCTTTTTGCGATTACTATGAAAGTCAGACCTTTGTATACCAGGATGCAGGGAGCTATAGATACGGTTAACCGCATCATTCAGGAAAATCTTATTGCAATCAGGGTAGTAAAAGCATATGTAAGGGGAGAATATGAAATTTCAAAATTTGAAGAAGGAAATGAAAATCTGAAGACGCAGTCAGAACAGGCATTTCGTCTTGCAGCCCTCAATATGCCAGCCATGCAGTTTGTCATGTACGGGACAATCCTCAGTATTCTGTGGTTCGGGGGAGGACTGGTCCAGATCGGGAATATGCAGGTGGGAGAACTTACAGGCTTTCTCAGCTATGTACTTCAGATTTTGAACTCCCTTATGATGATATCCAATGTATTTCTCATGATGACAAGATCTGTGGCATCTGGAACACGTATCATGGAGGTCATAGATGAAAAGATTGAGATCACAGACGAAAAAGCCAGGGATATTCAGGTGCAACAAGGGGATGTAGCCTTTGAGCATGTGTGGTTTAAATATAAAAAAGAGGCTGAAGAATACGTGCTTTCAGACCTGTCTCTGCATATTAAGGCAGGGCAGACAGTGGGGATCGTAGGGCAGACGGGAGCGGCCAAGACTACGATGATCCAGCTTATTCCCCGGCTTTACCAGGCGGAAAAAGGGTGTGTGAGAGTAGACGGAAGAAGGGTAGAGGAATACCCTATGGAACGATTGAGAGATGCCATAGCAATTGTATTACAGAATAACACATTGTTTTCAGGAAGTCTGCTGTCAAATCTCAGATGGGGAAAGGAAGATGCCTCTATGGAAGAGGTGGAGAAAGTATGTCATATTGCCTGTGTAGATGAATTTCTTGACAGGCTTCCCCAGAGATATGATACGGAAATGGGCCAGGGAGGCGTGAATGTATCAGGTGGACAGAAACAGCGTATCTGCATTGCCAGGGCTTTGCTGAAAAACCCCAGGATTCTTATTCTGGACGATTCTACCAGTGCAGTGGATACTGCTACAGAGGGAAAAATCCGGCACCGCATGGCAGAAGCGCTCCCACATATGACGAAGATTATAATTGCCCAGAGGATTTCTTCTGTATGCCATGCGGATCAGATTTTTGTTCTGCATGAAGGAAAAATAAACGGGGTGGGAACTCATGAGGAATTGTTGAAAAGCAATCAGATCTATCGGCAGATTTATGAATCCCAGAAGGAAGGAGCGGAGCTGTAATGGCAAAATATGTAGGATATAAACGACCGAAAAATACAAAAAAGACGCTGAAATATCTTTTCCGATATCTTGGTCTCCATAAGTGGATGTTTCTTCTGGTAGCTCTGCTGGTTTTTATCAGTACCGGTGCAAATATTACAGGAACGTACCTGCTGAAACCGGTAATCAATCATTTTATCCTGCCCGGAGACAAATCCGGACTTCTGAAAGCAGTGGGAGCTATGGGAGTCATGTATCTATGCGGAGCACTGGCTACACTAAGTTACAATCAGCTTATGATCAAGTCGTCTCAGAAGGTGATCAGGGAAATCCGGACAGATTTGTTTACTCATATTCAGAAGCTGCCTTTGCGGTATTTTGATGCACATACACATGGAGAGCTTATGAGTCGTTTTACCAATGACGTAGATACGGTTCAGGAGGCTATGAACAATAGTTTTGCCATGATCATTCAGAGTTTTATGATGCTGTTCGGCACCGTTTTTATGATGATGGTGCTCAGTATCCGTTTGTCGATAATCGTGATCGGTTTTTTGCTTCTGATGTTTGTATTTATAAAATTTAATGGAAAGAGAAGCAGGAAATACTTTCAGAGACAGCAGGAGGAACTGGGGAAAATCAACGGCTTTGTGGAAGAAATGGCTGCCGGTCTGAAAGTAGAGAAGGTATTTAACCGCGAGAAAAAGAACTTTGAAATGTTTTGTCAGATGAATGAATCACTGAGAAAAGAATCCTCCAATGCACTGACCTTTGCGGGAATGATGGTTCCAACGATTGTAAGCTTATCTTATGTAAATTATGCTGTTTCGGCATGTGTGGGAGGCCTTTTTGCTTTGAGCGGCCTTTTGGATATAGGCAGTTTGGCTGCTTATCTGATCTATGTAAGGCAGAGTGCAATGCCTTTGAATCAATTTACACAGCAGGTAAATTTTTTGCTTTCAGCTTTATCGGGAGCCGAACGTATTTTTGAAATGATGGAAGAAGAACCGGAGGAAGATGAGGGCAAAGTTATCCTGTGTAATGTGCGAAGAGACGGCGGAAAACTGCAAGAATGCAGCACATATACAGGAGATTTTGCCTGGAAAATTTCTGACCCGCAGGGGGAACGTCTCATTCCTCTGAAAGGTGATGTGCAGTTTCATAAGGTGGTGTTCGGTTACGTTCCGGAGAAAAATATCCTGAACCAAATCTCACTGTACGCAAAGCCGGGAGAGAAGATTGCCTTTGTAGGTTCTACAGGGGCAGGAAAAACTACAATCATCAATCTTATCAATCGTTTTTATGAGATTGCCGCAGGCTCTATTACATATGATGGAATTGATATCCGGGATATCAGAAAAGATGATTTAAGACGTTCGCTGTCACTGGTGATTCAAGAGACCCATCTTTTTACGGGAACGATTGCGGATAATATCAGATATGGAAGACTCAATGCCACAGATCAGGAGATTCGAGAGGCTGCCAGGACAGCTAATGCTGATTCCTTTATCCGAAGGCTGCCCCAGGGGTATGATACGATGCTTTACGGAGACGGCAGCAATCTTTCACAGGGGCAGAGACAGCTGCTGGCAATAGCCAGAGCTGCGGTTTCAAAATCTCCGGTACTGATTCTGGATGAAGCAACCAGTTCGGTAGATACCAGAACAGAGAGGCTGATCGAGAAAGGGATGGATGCTATTATGGAGGGAAGGACGGTATTTGTCATAGCTCACAGGCTCTCTACGGTAAGGAATGCAAAAGCTATTATGGTGCTGGAAAAAGGAGAAATCATAGAGAGAGGCAGCCATGAAGAATTGTTGGAGCAGAGAGGAAGATATTATCAGCTGTACACGGGACAGTTTGAGCTGGAGTAAGTGGGGTGAAAACAATGGAAAAATATCAGGTGAGAAAGATTTTACATAGTCTGGATTTAGAGCGAAAGAGAATTTTAAAGCCCCTTTTTTGGGAATTGGGGCTTACAGTGGGAGAGGGACAGCCCAGAATTTTAAATACGTTAATAGAACAGGGAACTATGACACAGAGGGAACTGGCCGAAAATTGTATGCTGGATGTGACGACTATGTCCAGAACACTGGATAAGCTGGAGCATGCAGGGCTGCTGGAGAGAAAAGTTAATCCAAAATGCAGGAGATCCTATCTGATTTCTCTCACATCGGCAGGGGAAAAAAAAGCAGCGCAGGTACGCAGTATCTTTGAACAGCTGGATCAGAAGATATGGAATGGAATAGAAAATGAAGAGATGGAGCAGATGTATCTTACATTGGAAAAGATACACAGAAATTTACAAGAAGATTGAAAATCCGGAAATGAAAAAATAATTAGGACTCAGGGGTTGTTATTACAGCGTAGCTTTTGTCTTGGTTCATAGAGTGCCGTAAAGTGCCTATTTACAGGCGTTCAGAAATGGCAGCGTCTGCAGATTCAACAAAAACAGCCAAAGTTTTCTGTCCATCCAGGGCTCTGTCCAGGGTTTCCAGTATGTGATTCATTTGTTTATCCAGATTTTTCCGATACTGAACCATGGCGAATATACACACAGACAGCAGCAGAAATAGAACAAGCTGGTAAACTGAGAAAAATGAGGACGAAAATACATGAATAAAGTAAAACAGATACTTTTAAAAGCCCTTTCTTCGCCGGATTCCAGGCTGGATGTGGAGAAATCCAGAAAGCTGATGAATCTGAAAGCCTTGGATCCGTTAAAGCCTTTTTATCGGACTTTAGATACAAAGTTTTACCGGGAAGGACGGGAGATTCCCCTTCGGATTTATTTTCCGGACAGTGAATCTTATCAGACCGCAGAGGCGGTGCAGAAGGGCGATATGACCGACAACATTTACCCTGTGATTCTGTATATTCACGGCGGCGGGTTTGTGACGGAAAGCGTGGATTCCTACAGCCGCGTGTGCTGGAATCTGGCAAAGCACACTCGTCATGTGGTTGTGGCCATTGACTATCCCCTGGCGCCGGAACACCGGTTTCCTACCCAGGTGGAGGACTGTTATGCTGTGGCAAAAGCGGTTTTTGAGGACAGAACTCTGCTGAATGCAGACCCGGATTCCATTACCATGATGGGAGACAGCGCAGGGGGAAATCTGACCGCGGCTGTGACATTAATGGCAAGGGACAGAGGGGAGTTTGCACCGTCCAGACAGATACTGATTTATCCCTGTGTCAACAACAATTATCGGGAGAACAACGGCTTTGCTTCCCTTATGGAGAACGGGCAGGATTACCTTTTGACACGGCAGAATATGGCAGATTATCTGGATTATTACCAGTCTTCAGAAAGGGACAGACAAAACCCTTATTTTGCTCCTCTTCTGGCAGAGGATTTCACCAATCTGCCGAAAACGCTTATCATTACCGGGGAATTTGACCCATTAAGAGACGAAGGAGAGGCCTTTGCCGCAAAGCTTGCAGAGGGGGGAAACCAGGTGGAATGTCATAGAATTGCAGATGGGATTCATGGATTTTTCCTGCTGGAAACCTTTCATCCGGCAGTGAAGGAGACCTACGAATATATCAATCAATTTCTGGAAGCAGAGGGTATTCAGGATTAAAAAGGGGGAAAAATTATGCCAGGAAGAGGAAGAAGATGGCGATCACTGGAGAATACAGCCAAAATTTTTCCGGCTACCAGCGGGAAAAAGGACCAGCGGGTTTTTCGGATTTCCTGCCAGATGAAGGAATTTGTGGAGCCGGAAAAGCTGCAGAAGGCGCTGGATTTATGTGTGGAAGACTATGCGCTTTTTCTCTGTGTACTCCGGGGCGGACTCTTTTGGAACTATCTGGAGGAAACTCATTTAAGACCGGTGGTGAGGGAGGAATACAAGCCGCCCTGCAGTCAGATTTATGTCCGGGATCAGAAGAATCTGCTGTTTGAAGTGACTTATTACCGGAAGCGAATTAACTTTGAAACTTATCATGCCCTTACAGACGGAACGGGAGCCGTGCAGTTTGTAAAATCGCTGCTTTATTATTATCTGAAAGAGCTGCACCCGGACAAGGTAAAGGGGACAGCGGATCGGGTAAGACCCGATGCTACCGAGGCAGAGATGTCAGAGGACAGCTTTGAGAAATACTATTCCGACCGGGGAAAAGAGGAAAAAATCCCTAAATACCGGGCGCATCAGCTGCATTACCGAAAGACAGAATACCACATGCTGCACCTGACAGAAGGAATTTTGTCAGTGAAGGAACTGCTGGAAGCGGCTCGTTCTTACGGCACGACGCTGACCGTATATCTCACGGCTGTCTATTTGTGCGCTATTGCACAGGATATGAGTGAAAAGCAGAAGAAAAAGCCGGTGGCCTTAATGATTCCCGTGAATCTGAGAAACTATTTTCCCTCGGATTCGGTGCGGAATTTTTTCGGATGGATTGATATTGGGTATGATTTTTCCAGTCAGAGTGAGAACTTGGAAGATGTCATTGGGTTTACGGCAAAATTTTTTAAAGAAGAGCTGACGCCCCAGCGGATTGCTGCCAGAATGAATGGCTTTATGCGTATGGAGAAAAATCCGTTTATGCGCATTCTGCCGCTGCCGCTGAAGCTGTGGGGAATGCAGGCCGGAGCCAGGCTGTCTTCTGCCAATGGAACCGCTGTGTTTTCCAATATCGGAAAGATTACTATGCCGGAGGAATGCAGGGAATATATAGACTGGTTTGATTTTTATACCACAACACCTAAAATGGAAATTTGTATGTGTTCTTTTGAAGATCATCTGACGATCAGTTTTACTTCTCAGTTTGCTGAAAGCCATGTGGAACGGAATTTCTTCCGTATGCTGACAGAACGGGGGACAGCGGTGCGGATTATTTCCTGGAATGGGGAAGACTGGAGAGGGGGAGAATGAGTATGCAATATTGCAGTAAGTGCAAAGTTTCTATAGAGACGCCTCGTAAGAGATGTCCCCTTTGCCAGGGGAAGCTGGAGGGAGAAGGTGAGGAGGAGAGCAAGCTGTTTCCCGACTTGTCGGGAGAGAAATCCAGAGTGTTTCTGGGATTTAAGGTGTTTACCTTTTGCTGTATAGCGATTCTTGTTCTGGGACTGGCAGCCAATCTCATGTTTCCCGCACCGGTATTCTGGGCAGGTTTTCTGGCAGCGGCGGTTGTCTGTATGTGGATTCTTACGGCAGCAGCCTTTATCAAAAGGCGGAATCTGCTGAAAAATACGCTGTGGCAGATGGTGCTTTTATGTGCTGTGTTTCTGTTCTGGGATTTTCTGACCGGGTATCGGGGCTGGTCTTTAGAGTACGGGATTCCTGTGGTAATTCTTCTGGTATTTCCTGTGCTTACGGTCATTGTGAAGCTGATGAAGCTGCCGGCATCTTATTATATGATTTACTATCTGCTGGCCTGTGCAGCAGGGCTTTTGCAGGTTCTGTTCTGGCCTGCGGGACTGGTGCAGATGCATAGAGTCTGTGTGCTCTGCGGTGCGGTATCGGCCCTTGTTTTTGCGGGGCTTGGGATTTTCCAGGGGAAATATGTCTGGGAAGAAATGAGGAAAAAGACTCATATGTAAGGAAAAATAAGAATGTCATATCAAGTGCAGGGAGAAAAAGTCCTGACATCAGCTTGATATGGCATTCTTTTTCGATTATTTTAGAAAAGTAATTTCAACAGTAAACAGGTCTGCGTCTGTCAGCACCTCCAGCCGTCCGCCCTGGAGTTCTGTGAAGCTCTTGGCAATGGCCAGGCCCAGTCCGCTGCCTTCTGTGTTTCTGGAAGAATCTCCCCGGACGAACCGCTCGGTAATCTCGTTGGGATTAAAGTTCAGTTCTGTTGCGGAAATATTCTTCATAATAATTTTTACATGGTTTTCTGTGTTTTCCATGTTGACGTATACTCTGGTACCGGGCATGGCGTACTTGGTAATGTTTACCAGCAGATTTTCAAAAACCCGGTAAGTGCGCTGGCTGTCCAGTGGGAGAATCACTTTTTCTTCCGGAAGCTGCCACCGGAATACCAAATCCGTAGCGTCAATTTTGTCCTGAAGTTCCAGTTTGACCTGACGCAGAAGGCTGACAATATCAATGTCCATAATGTTTAGGGTAACGGTCTTGCTGGTAGCCTTGCTGATTTCAAACAAATCTTCAATCAGAATTTTCAGCCGGTTGGCTTTCTGATCCAGAATCTGAATGTAGCGTTTCCGTTCTTCCTCCGGCAAATCCTCCTGTTTCAGTAAATCCACATAAGTGATAATGGCCGTCAGAGGGGTTTTTAAATCATGGGAAACATTGGTAATCAAGTCTGTTTTCATCTTTGTGCTTTTCACCTCTTCGTCCACAGCTTTGGAAAATCCCATCTGAATCTTGGAGATTTCGTTCCGGAAAGGCTCGAATACCCCCAAGTCCTCGGGGATGGTGCCGTTTAAGTTTCCTTTTGCCAGTTCATTGGTGGCCTCCAGAAGAAGCTGGTACTGATCCTGGATTTTTCGCAGGTACTTCCGCAGCAGGAAGAACAGAGCAATGGAATAGACCACCAGTGCGCCGATTCCGAAAAACCACGTCAAGCTGATCAAGCCCAGGATAATAAAGTTAATCAGCACGATTTTCAGTAGAGCACGGCTGCTCTCATCCTTTAAGTTGATATGAAGGAGTCCGTCATAAGTATTCCGGCAGAGTTTGTACAGCCAGGGCCAGATACGGTAAATCAACACCCGTTCTTTGATATAGCGTTTCAGCCCCATAGTGAACACGGTGCGCAGACAGCCTACCACCCAGTAACACAGAGTAAACAGGAATATCCAGCCAAGCAGACCCCAGAGATACTGCAGAATCGTGGATAACAGTTCCGGTGCACCAATACTGGTAAGCACGTTGTAAATAGATTGGGTATTCAGGGCATAGGGATCTGTAAGAACAGATTCGGCCGCACCGGCAACAATGCTTCCCACAGTGATAACCAGTTCAAAGGGCATATGGAAGACCTTTTCTTCTCCTGTCTGCAGCGGCTTTACAAATGGAAGAAGAAGGGCAGCCAGAGATACAAAAACGGTCAATCCCAGGAATACAACCAGTAAATCCCCTACATTCGAGTCAGAATTTGACAGGAAATAATCAGAGTAGTCGTTTTCCTGGAAGGAAGTCAGAGCAGACTTGGTCATGGCAAAGCAGTAGATTCGGCTCTGAGGTTTCTGGAAAGACTTGTGGAAATCATAGTAATCATCATAGTCATCTGTGGGACTTTGTTTTGCAATTTCATTTAATACCTGAGAGGCTGTATCCTTTTCGTGGGACAGGAAAGCTGTGGATTTCACATTTCCTTTCTCTCCGTATTCAATAATTGCGGCAAAAGCGTAATCAGAGTCTTCGTTTAATATACCCTGTGTACGCATACCGGAAATGGTATTGTACAGAGAATCCTTTGCATTCATACTGCCGCGGTTGGTATCAATGATATTTTTTGCGTCTCCGTCTAATACATCATATTCCATATAGGAACGGAGATGGGAAAATTCAGACAGCCAGTTGTTATATTTGTCCTCGATATCCTGGACTATGAAATCCTCATCTGTATTTTCATCCGTCTTATTGGATTCAGATGTTTGGGAACCGGAGGAGAAGAAAATGTCATATGGATTTAAAGTTTTGCTGCTTTCGCTTTGTATTTCTTCTCCATAGAGCACATAACAGTCATTTACCAGCTGGTACATCAAGCCGGAATGTGCATAGGACAGTTCATTTAGTTGACTCTTCTGTCGGATATAATGAGGCCGTATAACCATCATGGCCAGAGACGGCAGCAAAATAATCAACGCCACAATCATGGCTGTCAGTTTATGATAATTTTTCAATTTTGTATCCAACTCCCCACACCACCTTTAAATATTTTGGTTCCTTCGGATTAATCTCAATTTTTTCACGGATATTCCGAACATGCACCATAACGGTTTCTGTGTTAATGGCCCTTTCATTCCATACCCGCTCATAAATTTCATCAGCTGAGAATACTCTTCCGGGATTTTTGATAAGCAACAGAAGAATTTTAAATTCCATGGGTGTCAGCTTGACACGTACGTCATCCACACGGACTTCAAAGGTATTTTCATTGACCTCCAGACCGCCCATGGTGTAGACGGTTTCGGTGCGTTCCTGCTCTTTTGCCTGAAGTTTTTCCATAAACCGCCGGTAGCGGCGCATCTGGGAATTGACTCTGGCCATAAGTTCCATAGGAGTAAAGGGTTTGGTAACATAATCGTCTGCGCCGATGTTCAGCCCCATAACCTTATCGACTTCCTCGGATTTGGCAGAGAGCATAATTACCGGAAAATCGTGTTTTTCCCGCAGTCTCATAGTCATGGTAATACCGTCCATGCGGGGCATCATAATGTCCACAATGGCCAGATGAATTTCTTCATTTTCCAGTACCTCAAGACCTTTCATGCCATCTTCTGCCATAAAGACCTCATATCCCTGGCTCTTTAAGTAAATGGCAACGCCCTCCCGTATGTCTTTGTCATCTTCTACAATTAAAATGTGATTCATATCCATGGTTTTCTCCTGTTCCTCTGTCTATGCTACAGATAATAAAGTATAAATTGAAAAAGTGGTGTGTAAAAAAGTAAAAGAATTTCTAAAGAAAACCCTCGCAGAAAACTCAAGAAAGAAGAGGAGTCTGCGAAGGCGAAAATACTGTTATTTGTCAAAAAAATCTTTGATTTTATCCAGACGTGTGGTCATGCTTCCCAGCATGGCATCCAAAATCACCAGTGCAGCCATGGATTCCACCACTACTACGGCTCTGGGAACAATAATGGGGTCATGGCGGCCCTTAATGCGAATTTCCATTTCCTCCCCCTGGCGGGTGACGGTTTCCTGGGGTGCGGCAATGGAAGGGGTGGGTTTAAAAGCTGCCCGAAAAAGAATGGGTGCTCCGTCGCTGATGCCTCCGGTAATGCCGCCAGAGTGGTTGGTTTTCTTCACAATCTGTCCCTCTGTGTCCAGGCGGTAGGCATCGTTGTTTTCCAGTCCGGTCAGGCGGGCAGCTTCCATGCCTTCCCCGATCTCAAATCCTTTCACAGCCCCGATGGAAAACATAGCTTTCGCAAGGGCAGCGTCCAGCTTTTCAAATGCAGGTTCTCCGATTCCGGCAGGGACGCCGGCGATTTCACATTCCACCATGCCGCCGGAGGAGTTGGTTTCCTGCATACATTTGTCCAGATATTCCTGTGCCGCCTGTGCTGCTTGTGCGTCAGGCATATACAGGGCATTGTTTGAAATCTCTTCTTTGGAGAAATTGGCCCGGTTAATCTGTACGGGACCAATGGAATAGGTATAGGCGGAAACCGTGATTCCCAGTTCCTTTAACAGCTTTGCGGCAATGGCCCCTGCGGCCACACGTCCAATGGTTTCCCGGCCGGAGGAACGTCCGCCGCCTCTGTAATCCCGGAAACCGTATTTGCGGTCATAGTTTAAATCTGCATGACCGGGACGGTAGCAGTTGGCAATTTCGCTGTAGTCATGAGAGCGCTGGTCCGTGTTTGCCACCATAAGGGAAATGGGGTGTCCTGTAGTTTTTCCCTCAAAGACGCCGGAAAGAATTTCTACCTGGTCGGCTTCCTTTCGCTTGGTGGTGAAACGGGACTGTCCCGGCTTTCTCCGGTCTAAAAAGGCCTGAATGTCCTCTTCGCAAAGAGAAAGTCCGGCAGGGCACCCGTCTACCACAACACCGATACCCTTGCCATGAGATTCCCCCCATGTTGTAATGCGGAAAATGTTTCCAAATGTTGAACCGTACATAACCTTACCTCCCATTTCCATTTATAAGTTGAATACCGTGTATGCAACAATCGCCACAATGGCCTGAATCAGCAGAATCGCCGGCAGTCCTACGGCGAATTTTCTGTGCTGTGTTTTGTGTCTGAAGATACGCATGCCGCAGATGGCGCCCAGAGAACCGCCACAGATGGCAATTCCCAGGAGGGTTTTCTCTGAAATCCGCCACTGATGAAGTTTGGCTTTCTGTTTGTCTACACCGAAGCAAATAAAGGCCAGCAGATTCACAGCTATGAGATACATCACAATATTTTTCACAATCAAAATTACACTCCTTTGTAACTGTTCCCCGCCACATCCGGAAGGGTGATTTCCCCTGCCAGATTCCGGTAGAACATTTCCTCTATTTTTTTGCGCTCCCAGTGTTTGCCCAGAATCCACATGACTTTCGTAACCACGGCTTCCGTGCTCATGTCATAGGCCTGGAACACACCGGCATCCAGCGCAATTTTACCTGTTTCGTAGAGAGAAAGATTGCTGCCCTCATAAGGACACTGGCTTTTCACTACCACAATCATTCCCTTTTGAATGACGTCTTTTAAGTCATCAATGACCTCGGAAGACAGGGTGGGAATACCGCCCATGCCAAAGGCTTCAATAATCAGCCCCCGATAGCCCTGTTCATACAGAAGCTGAAAGATTTTTCCGTCAAAGCCGGGTACTAACTTAATAAGAAAGACTTTTTCTTCCAGTTTGATTTCCAGAGTACATTTGCCCTTTGGTCCCGGTATATAAGAACGCCGCAAATCCAGTCCCCAGGAATTTACCTCGCCCACATAGGGATAGTTAATGCTTTCAAAGGCATGAAAGCTTGTGGTGCGTACCTTTGAAGCCCTGGTTCCCAGAATCACCTTGCGGTTAAAGGCAAGGAAGATACCGGGCATGCCGCTTCCTGCCATGTGAATGGCGCAGCGGCAGTTTTCCACTGCGTCTGCCAGTGGATTTAAAATAGAAAGCTGGCTTCCGGTAATGACTACGGGAATGGGGATATTCGGCAGCATAAAAGACAGCGCGGAAGAGGTATACGCCATGGTATCCGTTCCATGGAAAATCACAATGCCGTCATAAGTCATGTACTGCTCGTAAATGGTTTTTGCTATTGCCTGCCAGTTGGAAGGCTGGATATTGGCGCTGTCTAGCTGGAACAATTCCAGAAAATCCACGTCGTACAAATCCGTAATATCGGAAATGTAGGAGAGAATGTCGCTGCTGGACAGTCCCGGCACCAGTCCTTTTTCGTCCTGCACACAGGCTAGAGTTCCACCTGTGGTGATAATGAGAATTTTCTTTTTCATCTTTTATTTTCCTGCCTCCCACCGTCCCGAAGCACCGCAGGGCAGCACCAGCCCGCTCTGGGTTACGGGAAGTCCGATTTCCTGTGAATCCACGGTTCCGTTGAATTTCTTTAGCTCCGTTGCCAGCATGTAAGTCAATACCGCAGGAGCAAGTCCTGTGGTATAGGAGTTGACAAGGAAGAACAGTGGTTTGTCAGAGAGAATCTGGGTACACAGCTTAATCAGTGGGTGAATGGCGTCCTCGATTTTCCAGATTTCTCCTTTAGGGCCTCTGCCGTAAGAAGGAGGGTCCATGATTATGGCATCGTATTTGTTTCCTCTGCGGATTTCCCGCTCTACGAATTTTACGCAGTCGTCCACCAGCCAGCGGATTGGGGCGTCTTTTAAGCCGGAAGACACGGCATTTTCCTTTGCCCAGGCAACCATGCCCTTGGAAGCGTCTACATGAGTGACAGAAGCACCTGCGGCAGCCGCAGCCAGGGTAGCGCCTCCGGTGTAGGCAAAGAGGTTTAACACTTTAACGGGACGTCCGGCTGTACGGATTTTTTCAGAAAACCAGTCCCAGTTGGCTGCCTGTTCCGGGAAAAGTCCGGTGTGCTTAAAGCTGAAAGGCTTTAAGTTAAAGGTCAGGCTTTTGTACTGGATGGTCCACTGTTCCGGTAAGTCGAAGAATTCCCATTCGCCGCCTCCCTTCTTGCTGCGGTGGTAGTGGCCGTTCATTTTTTTCCAGCCTTTGTGTGTCTTGGGAGTGTCCCAGATAACCTGAGGGTCCGGGCGCACCAGAAGATAATCTCCCCAGCGTTCCAGCTTTTCTCCTTTTGAAGTATCTATAATCTCATAATCTTTCCATTGATTGGCAATCCACATATTAGAATCCTTTCTGCTGAACTATCGTTAATTTATAGCCAGTATGTGATTTTTATTAAAATAAAGCATATTCAGTATAACAGAACGAAGGAAAGCAGGCAACCGGGGAATGGTATTTTAGAGTGGTATTTTAGAGAGCGATAAAAGCTATCCGGATGTAAAAAGTCTTTCTATGGTAAACAGAGTTTTTGACGTGTCCTTAGACAGATTAATGAAAGGAGCTGTGGAAAAAATGAAAGGATAAATTCAGGAAACTATAAAGTAAGCTTTGGATTTAAAGGAATGGTATAAACTGGTGGAATGAAACTGCGTATGAAATTAACTGCCCGGAAGACGCAGAAGTAACTTTTATGGTTGCAAAGGCAGAAAATCCAGATCCGGTACTCTCCGTTATGCTGAATAAAGAGAAGGAGTAAATGGAGAAAGGACAGCTATTTTAGTGCTTATTGCAAAAAGTAAGTATCAGCAAAAACAGTGAGACAGATGGAGGATTTTGTATTTCCAAGTATGGAAATGGGGCAGCTGGCAGCTGCATTTACAACCCATGTATATCCCCCATTTCCCCTGCATACATTGAGTTAGAGATTTTGTCCTTGCAGGAGGTGCGGCATGTACGAAACTTTAACGCCCAAGGAACTGTGCAAAGCCCTGCACACAGATGAAAAAAATGGTTTGTCCGGAGCGGAAGCGGAGAACCGCCTCCAGCGGGACGGCCAAAATGTTCTGAAAAAAGCCAAAGAGCAGACCGTATGGGATATGATACAGGAACAGATAAACGACCCCATGATTTTCATCCTCTTTATTGCTGCTTCAATTTCCATACTGCTGCGGGAATTCAGCGATACGGGAATTATCCTGGCAGTCATTGCCTTAAATACCACAGTAGGGGTCATACAGGAAGGGAAAGCCAGGAAAGCCATGGAAGCACTGAAAAAGATGACAGCGCCGTCTGCCATTGTGAAAAGAGACGGCGTGTATCAGAAAATTCCTGCCGCCGGGCTGGTAAAAGGAGATGTGGTACAGCTAAAAGCCGGAAATCAGGTGCCCGCAGACCTTCGCCTTTTGCAGGTACAGGGGCTATCCGTGAATGAATCTGCCCTTACAGGAGAATCCCTGCCGGTTGCAAAGACAGCAGCAGCCATGAGACCAGACCTTCCGGCTGCAGAGAAGAGAAACATGGTTTACATGTCCTGCGAAATTATGAAAGGCAGTGGGGAAGGTATTGTGACTGCCACGGGCATGGACACGGAACTGGGGAAAATTGCGGGTATGATTAACGAGGTTACCGGAGAACTGACGCCGCTGCAGAAACGACTGGGGGACCTGGGGAAAATGCTGAGCATTGTAGCAGTGGTTCTGTGTGCGGCTCTGTTTCTTTTGGGTCTGGTGCAGCACAGAAATCTCCTGCAAATGCTTCTACTTGCCATTTCCCTTGCTGTGGCGGCGATTCCAGAAGGTCTGCCTGCAGTGGTTACCATTGTTCTGGCTTTGGGGGTGGCCCGCATGGTAAAGGTGAACACGATTATCCGTAAGCTGCCCGCAGTGGAAACATTGGGTTCCGTAGGCGTGGTATGTTCAGATAAAACGGGAACCCTGACGGAAAATAAGATGAAGGTTACGGCTCTTTATGCCAATGATGTGATTCTGCCTCTGTCCAGAGTGCGGAAACGGGAATTTCCCAGACTGATGGAAGGCTTTCTTCTATGTAATAACAGTATGCTGGGAGAACAGGAAATCGGTGATGCCACAGAACTGGCGCTGCTGCATATGGGGAAAGAACTGGGTTATGACCGGGAACGTCTTTTGCAGCAATATCCCCGAACCTTTGAAATTCCTTTTGATTCCGAAAAAAAATATATGGCAAGCGTACACAGAACGGACGGCTATGAAACGGTTTATGTCAAAGGTGCCTGCGACTACATTCTGGAAAAATGTGCTTTTGTGGAACTGCGGGATGGGACAGAGCCAATGACCCAGGCAAGGAAAATGAAAATTCGCATGGCAATGGAAAGTATGGCAAGAGACGGACTTCGGGTTCTGGCTCTGGCCTACCGTGAACGTGTTTTGGAAAAAACAGAAAAAGCACTTACCGGAAATCTGATTTTTGCAGGAATGGCAGGCATGATTGACCCTCCAAGAAAGGAAACGGCCCAGTCCGTGAAGACGTTGAAGCAGGCGGGAGTACAGGTAGCCATGATTACCGGAGATTACAAAGACACAGCCTTTGCCATAGCCCAGAAGACGGGAATCGCCCAGTCCATGGATCAGTGCATTACCGGACAGGAACTGGACGAAATGAGTGAAGAGGAATTTGCCGCAAAAATGAAAAATATCCGTGTCTTTGCCAGAGTAACCCCTGCTCATAAGGTGAAAATTGTGCAGAGATTCCGAAGAGGAGGAGAAATCGTAGCCATGACCGGAGATGGCGTCAATGATGCGCCTTCTCTCCAGGCAGCGGATATCGGTATTGCCATGGGAAAAAGCGGCACGGACGTGGCAAAAAACGCCGCAGACATGATACTGACGGACGACAATTTTTCTACCATAGAAAAGGCCATGGAAGAGGGGCGGAGTATTTATGTAAACATTAAAAAATCCATTCTCTTTCTGTTGTCCTCCAATTTCGGGGAAATTATTACCATGTTTGCCGCAGTTTGTCTGGGACTGCCTACGCCGCTGAAAGCCTGCCACATTCTCTGGGTCAATTTGATTACAGATTCTCTTCCGGCCTTGGCTCTTGGCGTGGACAAAAACGACGCCAAAGCCCTGATGGAAGAAAGTCCCCGAAATCCCCAGGAAGGGCTTTTTGCTCATGGCGGCTGGCTGTTTACTTTGTTTTACGGATTTCTCATAGCGGGCATTACCCTCTATGCCTTTTACAAAGGAGGGCAGACCTATGCCTTTACCGTGCTTGGAGTCTCCCAGCTTTTCCATGCCATTGGCATGAGAGATAAGAACAAATCCATTTTTGCTATGAATCATCTGGAAAATCCTTTTATGATTCTTGCATTCTGTCTGGGGTTGGCGCTTCAGCTTATGGTGACAGAAATTCCCTGCTTCGTGCAGGCCTTTGGAACCGTGCGCTTGTCCTGGGGGCAGTGGCAATTTCTTCTGGGACTTTCCGCAGTACCTCTCCTGATGCATGAACTTCTGCTTATTCCCGGCAAATGGCTTTCGGGAGGAAAAGCTGTTAAGGGTTGAAAATGCGCTAATACTTTATTGTACTAAATAAAATGCAGGTATAAATATAAAAAATTGCATATATAAAAAGTCGACAAGGCATTTATTGGGTAGAATACGACAAAAATGCAGGAAATGCTTGACACAAAGTCATATATTGGCATACAATAGGAAGCAACGAATGAAAATAAAATGCCGGGAGGAGAGCCATGACATCTTACAGAGAACTTAGTCAGGAACAGTTGCAGGCCATGAAAGCCGATTTAGAAATGCAGTTTGAAGAAGTGAAAGCAAAAGGATTAAACCTTGATATGTCCAGAGGAAAACCGTCCAAGCAGCAGTTAGAGCTTGCCATGGATATGCTGGAAGAACTGAAAAGCACCGATAAGCTGAAATGCGAAGCAGGAATTGACTGCCGTAACTACGGACTTCTGGACGGAATACCGGAAGCAAGACGCCTGTTAGGTGAAATGACAGAAGTACCCCCCGAAAACATTATTATTTTCGGGAATTCCAGTCTGAACGTGATGTTCGACACCATTTCCCGCTCCATGACTCATGGTGTATGCGGAAGCACCCCATGGTGCAAGCTGGATAAGGTGAAATTCCTCTGTCCGGTACCGGGATATGACCGCCACTTCCGTATTACGGAATACTTTGGAATCGAAATGATTAACGTGCCTATGACAGCGGAAGGTCCGGATATGGATATGGTAGAAGAACTGGTAAGCACAGACCCGGCTATTAAGGGAATCTGGTGTGTGCCGAAATACTCCAATCCACAGGGATACACCTATTCCACAGACACAGTGAAGCGATTTGCAAGGCTGAAACCGGCAGCAGAAGACTTCCGTATCTTCTGGGATAATGCATACTGTATCCACCATTTATATGACGACAAACAGGATTTCCTTCTGGAGCTTCTGTATGAATGTGAAAAAGCAGGCAACCCGGATATGGTTTACAAATTTGTTTCCACATCCAAAGTCAGCTTCCCGGGTTCCGGTATTGCGGCTGTAGCTGCTTCTCAGAGAAATCTGGATGATTTCCGGAAACATATGTCTGTGCAGACCATTGGGCACGACAAGATTAATCAGCTTCGTCATGTGCGCTTCTTCGGCGGCATTGTAGGTATGCACAAGCATATGAAAAAACATGCAGAAATTCTTCGTCCGAAATTTGAAATCGTAGAACATACACTGGAGAAAGAACTGCAGGGAGCAGAAATCGGTACCTGGACCACCCCGAGAGGCGGATACTTTATTTCCTTTGAGTCCATGGACGGCTGTGCGAAGAAGATTGTTGCCAAGGCAGCAGAAGCAGGCGTGAAGATGACAGATGCAGGAGCTACTTATCCCTATGGAAATGACCCTCATGACAGCAACATCCGTATTGCGCCAAGCTTCCCCACTGTGGAAGAACTGAAGCTGGCTACGGAAATCTTTGTGCTCAGCGTGAAACTGGTGAGCATTGAGAAGATTTTAGAAGAGATGGCGGCGTAAAGAGAATAGAAAAAACGACTGATACATTATGAGAAGATGTGTCGGTCGTTTTTTTGTGTTAAAAAATAGCAGAATAGGTAAGTAATCCGTAGGATTGTATATTGTCCAATTTCTGTATTGCCATTAAAATGATTTTATAATTTGCAAAATAAAATGAGAGGTGAAGAATATTGAAAAATCAAGATTGGATAAGAACTGTTGATGAAAAAATTAAAAGAAAAATGTTCAAGGTAGCAGAGAGAAATCAAAAGAAAATTCCATATGTTACGGCAGAGGGTTTGTATGAGGATATGGCAGAAAAAGATATATATTGGTGGACAAACGGGTTCTGGGGCGGAATCATGTGGCAGATGTATCATGCCACAGGAGAGAAACTGTATTTTACTATAGCTGTGGAGACAGAAGACAAATTAGAAAAAAATCTGTATCATTATCGGGGAATGGACCATGACAGCGGCTTTAAATGGCTGCTTACCGCTGTAGCCGATTACCGTTTGACCGGAAACGAAAAATCACGGGACAGAGCGCTGATTGCGGCTAACAGCCTTGCCGGGCGATTCAACCTTGCAGGGAGTTTTATCCGCGCCTGGAACGACGAGGGGGAAGGGGATAAAGCAGGATGGGCCATTATAGACTGTATGATGAATTTGCCCCTTCTATACTGGGCCTCTGAAGAGATTCATGACCCCAGATTTCTTCAGATTGCCCAGGCTCATGCGGATATGGCCATGAAAACTTTCGTAAGAGAGGACGGTTCTGTCAATCATATTGTGGTATTTCATCCTGCAACAGGCCAGGTGCAGAAATCACTTGGAGGACAGGGTTATGCAGAGGAATCTTCCTGGACCAGGGGACAGGCATGGGCTTTGTATGGATTTGTTTTAAGCTATATTCATACGGGAAAGGCGGAATATTTGAATACAGCAAAAAAAGTGGCTCATTATTTTATAGCGAACATTCCGGAAAATGGATTGATTCCTGTGGATTTCCGTCAGCCTGCAGACTGCAGGTGGGAAGATGGAACGGCGGCAGCCATTGCAGCCTGCGGACTTTTGGAAATTGAAAAATATGTTTCTGAAAATGAAAAAGCAATGTATCATAATGCGGCTGTCAGGATGCTGCAGGCTTTGGACAAAGAGGCCTGCTGGGATGAAGAAAAAGATTATATCATAGAAAAATGTACTGCAGCGTTTCATGATGAACGGCATGATTTTCCTATGATGTATGCAGACTATTATTTTATTGAAGCAATATGGAAATTAAGCAGTCAGGAAAGTTTTATGTGGTAATAAAATTATGGAAAAAATAGTGACGAAGTTTACTCCGCAGTGGTATACCATACCGGAACTGGCTGAAATCATACCTTGTAATCTTTATCATAAAGAGAAAGAAAATGGGCAAAAAGGAAATACCGGGATGAAAAATCTACATATCCTGGCGCATGCTGGAATATATGCAGATACCTGCAGGGAAAAAGACGACAAAATAATACTGCGTATAACTGCAGATGATTATTATAAAGTGTATGTCAACGGTGTTTTTGCAGGACAGGGGCCGGCGCCGGCTTATCCGGAAATGTACTATTATAATCAATGGGATATTACGCATTTGATAAAACCGGGAGAGAATCTTATAGCTGTCCATGCGTATTATCAGGGGCTGGTTAACCGGGTCTGGAATAGCGGAGATGGCCGGTTTGGTCTGGCGGCAGATGTGGTGACTGTAAAAAAACAGCAGGAGTCCGCAGAAAGTCTTACCTGGAAGTACAGGATCTGCAGGGCATATTCCGGGAAAGTGATAGGATATAATACCCAATTTCTGGAAGATTTTGACAGCAGATTGTGGGATGAAAACTGGAATTTGCTGCAGACGGATGCCTATGGACAGTGGAAAGATATGGTGACGGCCGGGTGGGCGGATTATCGTCTGTGCCTGCAGCCCACAAAGATGCTGGAAGTATACGAAATACCGCCGCAAATATTTGAGAAAAAAGAAAACGGCATATGGTTTTTGGATATAGGACGGGAAATAGCAGGAAGCGTGATACTGAAGGCAAAGGGGAAATCAGGTCAGAAAATACATATTTTCTGCGGCGAAGAATTAGATAAAGACGGAAATGTCCGTTATGAGATGAGGTGTAATTGCGGTTATCATGAAGTATGGACACTGGACGACGGCATTTGCCAACTGGAACCTTATGATTATAAGGGATTTCGTTATTGCTCTGTCCATGTGGAGAAGGGCGCGGAGCTTCTGGAGGCAAAAGTGCGTATCCGCCATTATCCCTTGGAAGAATCTTTGTGTACACTGCAGACTGACGATGTTGTGCTGAAGCAGATATTCGGACTGTGTAAAAACACCATAAAATATGGGATACAGGAGGCATATCTGGACTGTCCGACTCGGGAAAAGGGGCAGTATCTGGGGGATGCAGTTATTTCCGCCAAAGCCCAGGTATGGTTAAGCGGCAGTACGGAATTATTGAGAAAATGTATTGCTCAGTTTGCCCAGACAACGACAATTTGTCCGGGACTTATGGCAGTGGCTCCCGGTTCACTGATGCAGGAAATTGCTGATTTTTCTTTGCTGTGGGGAGAACTTTTATTGACAGATTATCAGTTTACCCATGACAGAGATTACCTTGCGGCATATTACCCAACGGCAAAAGCAATTATAGAATATTTCGGCAGATATCAAAAGGAAAATGGTTTGTTGTATCAGGTGGAAGAGAAATGGAATCTGGTAGACTGGCCGGAAAATCTGCGTGATGGGTATGATTTTGAACTCAGCAGACCTGTGGTGGCAGCCGGGTATCATAATGTGATGAATGCTTTATATGTGGGCGCAGTCAAAACTCTTTCGAAGCTGGAAAAAATTTTGGGATATCCTCCTGCCTGTGATTGGGAAAAAGTGCAGAAAGCATACGTTCAGATGTTTTACCGTCCCGAAAAAAAGCTGTTTGCAGACAGCCAGAAAAGCAATCATACGGCAGTACATTCTAATGTTTATCCACTGTATTTTGGGCTTGTACCAGAGGAAGCCTTAGAAAATATCGTGCATTTTCTTGAAAAAAAGGGTTTGTGCTGTGGTGTGATGCTGAGCTATTTTTTACTGAAAGGACTGGCCAGGGCAGGATATTATGAAGTAATGTACAAGCTTCTTGTGAACAAAAGCCAGCATGGTTGGGTGAATATGCTACGAGAGGGAGCTACCACCTGCTTTGAGGTCTGGGGAAAGGAGCAGAAATGGAATACCAGTCTCTGTCATCCCTGGGCAACAGCGCCGATTAGTCTGATTATTGAGGATTTAGGTGGGATTTGCTTAGACGAGACAGAAGAAAAAGGTTATCGTGAAGATCCACATCTGCCTCCGCAAATAAAAGAATTTCGCTTAAATATCAGTTGGGCGAAACGGAATGGGCTGCATGAGAAACAAAAATAGCACCAAAATAGAACAATAGGAAATGATATTATAAAATCAACAAGTGGAAAGGGGATAAAGTATGTTGTATCCGATTTTAAATGACGCAAGGGCATTTGTGGATTTATCAGGCCTTTGGAAGTTTCAGCTGGATGACGGAAAAGGATTTCAGGAGGAATGGACGGCAAAACCTCTGCCAAATCCGGAATGGATAGCGGTTCCGGCGTCCTATAATGACCAGAAAGAAAAGATGGAGTACAGAGATCACTATGGCTGGGCTTTTTATCAGAAGGAGGTAGAGATTCCTTGTATCATGCTTTCTCAGCGTATAGTACTGCGCTTTGGTGCTGTAACCCAGGAAGCCAAAGTATATTGGAACGGAGAACTGGTCTGCCGGCACAAGGGCGGTTTTCTGCCATTTGAAGTGGAAATTACAGATAAGATTGCAGGCGGAAAGAACAGGATTTGTGTGGCTGTAGATAATAAAGTGAATCACTCGACCCTGCCAGTGGGAAATGAAGCAGGTGCAGCGTTTTTCGGAAGTAGTCTTCCGGACATTGAAAGTGTGCGTAATATGGAATACAAGCCTTCCAATCTTCCTAATTTTGACTTTTTTAACTATGCGGGTATTCATCATCCGGTTAAGATTTATACTACACCGAAATCCTATATACAAGATATAACAATCGTGACTGATGTGGAAGGGACGGATGGTGTTGTCAAATATGAATTGGAATGTGTGGGCGAAGAAACGGCAAGAGTGATGATTCTGAATCCTCAGGGGGACAAGATTGGTGAACTAAATGGACTTTGCGGAGAACTGCGGATTCCACAGGCGCAGTTATGGGAACCAGGAAGCCCCTTCCTGTACACGGCGGATATTCAGTATGGGCAGGACCATTATGCGCAAAAGTTTGGTATTCGCACAGTAAAAGTAGAAGGTACGAAATTTCTGCTGAATGGAAAACCGTTTTATTTTAAAGGTTTTGGGAAACATGAGGACAGTGCCTTTCATGGACGGGGATTAGATGAGGTTTTGAATGTAAAGGATACATCTATTATTCATTGGCTGCATGCAAATTCATTCCGCACTTCACATTATCCCTACTCAGAGGAAATGATGAATCTGTGTGATGAGGAAGGGATTGTGGTTATTGATGAAGTTCCGGCGGTGGGGCTTAGTGTGGATACATATGAAAAGGACCCGGAAGGTTATAGGAAATACAATGCGGAACATCACAGGGAAGTCATTCGAGATTTGATTAAGAGAGATAAAAATCATCCCTGCGTGGTTATGTGGTCCATAGCAAATGAGCCCAATACGGAGGCACAGCCCCAGGCTGCATATGATTATTTTAAACCATTATACGATTTGGCCCATAGATGTGACCCGCAGAACCGGCCGGTGACGTTGGTTGTCTGTCAGAATGATTATGTGAAAGATAAGACGGCTCCCGCTATGGATGTAATATGTATGAATCGTTATTACGGTTGGTATTTGTATGGAGGAAACCTGGAACTGGCGAAAAAAGCATTTGCTTATGAAATGAAATATTGGAAAACAGTTGGAAAACCCGTTATGCTCACGGAATACGGAGCGGATACTGTGGCTGGACTTCACAGTGCGGTTCCCGGCATGTTTTCAGAGGAGTATCAGATAGAATATTATCAGGCTATGAATGCCGTTCTGGATGACAGCCCATTTGTGGTGGGAGAACAGCTTTGGAATTTTGCTGATTTTGCTACTATTCAGGGGCTGATGAGGGTAGATGGAAATAAGAAAGGGATTCTTACCAGAGATAGGAAACCGAAAATGGCGGCGCATTATTGCAGAAATCGTTGGAAAAGTATTCCTGATTTCGGATATAAAAACTAAGCAAATATATGAAAAGAGGAAGCAGATATGGAAAAAAGCATGAGAAGCAAATGGCTGGAATATATGTTGAAAATTGTTTCTCCTGTTCTGGAAAATCTCAGTACAGGAAGTTTGCATAAATCTATCCCGGTTGCGTTTCATTCGTGCAGGGAAAAGTATATTCTTTTGGAGGCTTTTGGAAGAAGCATCTGTGGAATGGCGCCCTGGCTGGAATTAGAAGGTCTGGAGGGGGAAGAAAGAATTTTGCAGGAAAAATACCGTGTTTTGGCAAGGACATGTATGGATCAGGCTTTTAATCCTAAATCACCGGATTTTATGAATTTCTGCAGCGATGGACAGCCTTTGGTGGATACGGCGTTTCTGGCTCACGGTATTTTGCGGGCACCGAAAGAGTTATTTTTCAAATTAGAAGAAAAAACACAGAAGAATGTAATTGAAGCACTGAAATCATCCAGAAAAATTGTTCCCTGCGTAACCAACTGGCTGCTGTTTTCCGCTATGGTAGAAGCTGCACTGTACCGCATGGGAGAAAAGGATTATGACTTGGTAAGGGTGGAATACGCAGTAAATATGTTTCAAAATTGGTATTTAGGGGATGGAATATATGGGGACGGGCCGGAATATCATTGGGATTATTATAACAGTTTTGTGATTCAGCCTATGTTTGTGGATATTCTGAGAACCTTTCGCAAGGAACGGAGAGAATATAAAGAGCTGCTTCCGGCGGTGGAAGAGAGGGCTTCCCGGTACGCGCAGGTGCTGGAGCGGATGATTGCCCCTGATGGGACATATCCCATTCTAGGGCGCTCTGTTACTTACCGATTTGGAGTTTTTCAGCTGCTTTCCCAGGCCGCACTGGAAAATCTGCTTCCAAAGTCTCTTTCGGCCGGTCAGGTAAGGTGCGCTTTAAATGCAGTCATAGAAAAAGTAATGGAAAGCAGAACCATGTTTGACAAAGACGGATGGCTTCAGCCGGGAGTGTATGGTCTCCAGCCGGATTTGGCGGAAGAGTATATCAGCGTTGGAAGTCTGTATCTGTGTTCTACAGTTTTTCTGCCTCTGGGACTTTCTCCGCAGCATGAATTTTGGATGCAGGAGGACAGAGATTGGACAGGGAAAACAATCTGGAATGGTGTCAATCAAAATTGTGACCATGCGATATAAGGTTATATGGAAAAGAATAAAGTATATTTTGGCATTGGCACTGACAGTGTCTGAAATCGGGATAGGGTGATGGGAGAAAGAATCATCGGATTTCAGGTATTGCCCTGAATATTACTGTTCCAGAGCAGGAGGCAGATAAAAAATTGAGTCTGATGATGTTAAACGATGAAATTCCGGATATTATTTCTGTCACGGTGGTACAGTAATTGGCCAGCATCGGGCCTGTACCGGATGGAACTTGAAGATGAAGAATACAGAGAACTATGGAATGCCTTTTTTAGAGAAGATGAAGGCATAACAGTTAGCGGCTTATCTTGCGAAATGCGGAAGGTGTAAACCCTGTTTCCTTTTGAAACTGGCGGTAAAAGTGCACTTCGCTGGAATAGCCGCTTTTTTCGGCAATTTTTTCTATGGGCAAATTGGTATTCTGAATCAGTTCTTTCGCATATTCGATACGCATGGAGATTAAATCCGCACGAAATGAAATCCCGAAGGTATCAGAATATAAATGTTGAAAATAAGAACTGCTGATTCCTATTTGCTTTGCGATTTCCTTTAATTCATAATTTTCGTACGGTGCAGACAGAAGCGAAAGACGCAGGTGTAAAAGCCGGCTTCTGTAAGGATTATATACCGTGCCTTTGGTTCGTTCTTTATAAGCAAGAAAAATATTCTTCATTAACACTTGAAACAAAGCGTTTACATTGTCTGCCCGGTATTCTTCAGAGGTATAATTTTCTTCCCAAAGAATTTGCTGCAGGAAGGTGGTAAAACGTG
>DXFK01000052.1 GCA_019114495.1 Candidatus Blautia stercoravium | reverse complement strand
TTATATTACAGGAACGACTGGCATAATATACGGCGTATTCTTGACAAATCTCTGCTCCATTGATAAGGTGTTATAGGAAAATGAAAGTGAAAAAGGAGTCAGACTACATGGATATTATTCAGGTTATTACGCAAGAATTAAAGGTGGAAAAATGGCAGGTGGAAGCTGCCGTTTCATTAATAGATGAGGGGAATACCATACCGTTTATTTCCCGTTACCGAAAAGAGGCTACCGGTGCATTAAATGATGAACAGCTGCGAAATCTCTTTGAACGGCTTACTTATCTGCGCAATCTGGAAGACAAGAAAAAACAGGTGCTTTCCAGCATTGAAGAACAGGGAAAACTGACAGAAGAGCTGAAAAAGCAGATTACGGAAGCTCAGACACTGGTTGTGGTAGAGGATTTGTACCGTCCGTACCGGCCAAAGAGAAGAACAAGAGCTATTATTGCAAAGGAAAAAGGCCTGGAACCTCTGGCAAATATTCTTCTTCTGCAGATGACAGATAAAAGCCTGGAAGAAGAAGCAGAGGCTTTTGTATCCGAAGAAAAGGAAGTAAAAGATGTGAAAGAAGCGCTGGCAGGCGCCAAAGACATTGTGGCAGAGAGTATTTCTGATGAAGCGGATTACCGTATTCGGATTCGTGAGATGACAGCCAAAAAGGGAACGCTGGTTTCAGCAGCAAAGAAACCCGAAGAATCCACAGTTTACGATATGTATTATGAATACGAAGAACCGGTATCCAAGGTGGCGGGACACAGGGTACTGGCTATTAACCGCGGAGAAAAAGAAAAGATTCTGACTGTGAAAATTTCTGCACCGGAAGAAGACATTCTCTGTTATCTGGAAAAACAGGTCATCACAAAAGACAATGCACAGACCACTCCTGTTTTAAAGGAGGTAGTGGAGGATTGCTACCGCCGTCTCATTGCGCCTGCCATTGAAAGAGAGATCCGTAATGATTTAACAGAAAAGGCAGAAGACGGCGCTATTAAGGTATTTAAGAAAAATCTGGAACAGCTTCTGATGCAGCCCCCAATCGTAGGCCAGGTGGTACTGGGCTGGGATCCGGCTTTTCGTACCGGCTGTAAACTGGCTGTGGTAGATGCCACAGGAAAAGTACTGGATACGGCTGTGATTTATCCCACAGCGCCTACGACACCGGCCAAAATCGCTGCGGCAAAAGAAACCTTAAAGACTATGATTGAGAAATATAACATTACTCTGTTTTCCGTGGGAAACGGAACTGCCAGCCGAGAGTCTGAGCAGATTATTGTGGAACTGTTAAAGGAAATTCCCCAGAAAGTGCAGTATGTGATTACCAATGAAGCGGGGGCTTCGGTGTATTCTGCCAGCAAGCTTGCCACAGAAGAATTTCCGAACTTCGATGTAGGACAAAGAAGTGCGGCGTCTATTGCCAGAAGACTGCAGGACCCTCTGGCCGAACTGGTAAAAATCGACCCGAAATCCATTGGCGTGGGACAGTATCAGCACGATATGAACCAGAAAAAGCTGGGAGAAGCCCTGTCCGGTGTGGTAGAAGACTGTGTAAATAAAGTTGGCGTGGACTTAAACACTGCCTCTGTTTCCCTTCTGGAATATGTGTCCGGCATCAGCAAAGCCATTGCAAAAAATATTGTGATTTACAGAGAAGAAAACGGCCAGTTTACCGATAGAAAAGAACTCTTAAAAGTGGCAAAATTAGGGCCGAAAGCCTTTGAACAGTGTGCCGGTTTCCTGCGCATCCGAGGAGGCAAAAATCCTCTGGACGCTACCAGTGTACATCCGGAAAGTTACGCAGCGGCGGAAAAATTCCTGGAAAGCATGGGGATGAAACCGGAAGATATTTTTGGCGGCCATGGCGTGTATTTTGTTAAAGATTATGCAAAAATGGCTGAAAAGCTGGGTATCGGCGAGATTACTCTGCGGGATATGGTAAAAGAGCTGACCAAGCCGGGACGCGACCCCCGTGAAGAAATGCCCAAGCCTATTCTGCGTACAGACGTCCTGGATATGAAAGATTTAAAAGAGGGTATGGTGTTAAAAGGAACTGTGCGGAATGTGATTGATTTCGGTGCTTTTGTGGACATCGGTGTCCATCAGGACGGACTGGTGCATATTTCCCAGATGACAGAGCGTTACATTAAGCACCCGCTGGAAGCAGTTAGCGTAGGAGATGTGGTAGACGTAAAAGTTCTGGGTGTAGATATGAAGAAAAAGAGAATTTCCCTTACTATGAAAGGGATTCATTAAAGAAAGGTGGGTTTATCATGAATGTGAATCAGGAAAGAATCAAAAAGCTGCAGCAGGAAATGAAAGCAGCGGGCATGGATATGTATCTGGTGCCTACTGCGGATTTCCATCAGTCAGAATATGTGGGTACTTATTTTAAAGTCCGGGCCTGGCTCTCCGGTTTTTCCGGTTCTGCGGGAACTCTGCTGGTGACGGCGGACGGCGCATATCTGTGGACAGACGGAAGATACTTTATCCAGGCAGCAAAGCAGCTGGAAGGCACAGGAGTTGCGTTGATGAGAATGGGAGAAGAGGGTGTTCCCACGGTAGAAGAATTTCTGGAAGAACATTTGCCGGAAAACGGCTGTCTTGGCTGTGACGGAAGAACCATTCATGTGGCAGAGGGCAAAGAGTTTGAAGCACTTCTGGCAAAGAAAAACGGCACTTTAAAATGCGGTGAAGACCTGGGCGGCAAAATCTGGACAGACCGTCCGCAGATGTCTAAAGAGCCGGTTTATCTGCTGGATATAAAATACGCAGGACAGAGCAGAGAAGAAAAAATAGCGGCTGTCCGTGAAGAAATGAAAAAAGAGGGAACCAATACCCATATCATCTGCAGTATGGACGATATTGTATGGCTTTTGAATATCCGCGGCAATGACATTATGTACAATCCGGTGGTACTTTCTTATGTAATGATAACCATGGAAAAAGTATACTTCTATGTACAGGAAGAGGCTGTTTCAGGGGAAGTACGGGCGGAATTGGAAAAAGCGGGAGTAGAACTGCACCCATATTTTGAAATTTATGACGCAGTAAAAACATTGAAAGATACCGACAAAGTGCTGGTGGAGGATATCTGCACCAACTATACCATGTACAAGTCTATTCCGGAACACACAGAAGTGATTTTTGCTCCAAATCCGGCGGCCGTTATGAAGGGAAATAAAAATCAGACAGAAATGGAGAATATCCGTATTGCCCATATCAAGGACGCAAAGGCTATGTGCCGTTTCATTTACTGGCTGAAGCAAAATGTGGGAAGCGGAGAAGTTACAGAATACAGTGCAGCAGAAAAGAGCCGGGAATTTAGAAAAGAAGACCCGGACTGCCTGGATTTGAGTTTTGAAACCATCTGTGCCTATGGTCCAAATGCAGCTATGTGCCATTATGCGCCTACAGAAACAGAATTTGCAAAAGTAGAGCCAAAGGGATTTTTCCTTATTGATTCCGGCGGTCAGTACTGGCAGGGAACCACAGATATTACCAGAACCATTGCCGTAGGGGAACTGACACAGGAGCAGAAAGAACATTTCACTCTGGTGCTGCAGGGACATATCCGTCTGGCTATGGCAAAATTCCAGTACGGCTGCAGCGGCGCCAATCTGGATGCTTTGGTAAGAGGACCGCTCTGGGAAAGAGGCCTGGACTTTAATCATGGAACCGGACACGGTGTTGGATATCTTCTGAATGTGCATGAAGGTCCTCAGAACATCAACTGGAGGGTGCGCGCAAACGGAAGACGGGGCAACACCACACCATTAGAGGAAGGCATGCTTACTTCCAACGAGCCGGGACTGTATCTGGAAGGAAAATACGGCATTCGTACAGAAAATCTTCTTCTGTGCCAAAAAGCAGAGAAAAACCGATATGGACAGTTTATGGAATTTGAAAACGTAACCTGGGTTCCTTATGAAAGAGAAGCTATTCTTCCGGAAATGCTGACAAAAGCAGAGCTGCAGTGGTTGAATGCATATCATAAAAAGGTTTATGAAATTGTTGGTCCTATGCTGGATGAAGAGGAACGCGCATGGCTTCTGGAGGCCACAGCAGAAATTTAAAGCAGGCAGCATGGAAAAAACAGTTGCAAGATATGGATACAGGGTATATAATGCATAATAAATAAAAGAAAATTCTTCGGGGCGGGGTGCAATTCCCCACCGGCGGTAAAAGTCCGCGACCCGTATTTTACGGCTGAACCGGTGTGATTCCGGTACCGACAGTATAGTCTGGATGAGAGAAGAAGGTTATTATTTTGTACGACTTTCAAAGAGAGGAGCCCCCAAAAGGTGCGGTTTCCTCTCTTTTTGAAGTTCAGAAAATCATAGAAGAAGAATTTCCTTTTATGAAAAATCATTCATGAAAAGGAGAAATGAGACATGAGTCAGGAAGCAGTTGTAAACAAGAAAATCCAGGGAACACAAAACAGGTCAAAATTAAGAACTATCATACAGATAGCCATGCTTGGGGCTGTGGCTACGGTTCTGATGATGTTTGAATTTCCGCTGCCGTTTATTGTACCGCCTTTTGTGCAGATGGATTTTTCGGAGATTCCGGTAGTAGTGGGAACCTTTGCCATGGGGCCTCTGGCAGGCATTATCATTGAACTTTTGAAAAACCTGCTTCACATCGTCACCCACGGTACTACCACAGCAGGGGTAGGAGAATTGTCAAATTTCCTAATCGGCTGTTCCTTTGCAGTGCCGGCAGGTCTGTTTTATAAACGCAGGAAAACAGCGAAAAACGCACTGATTGGAATGTCTGTGGGAACTGTGAGCATGGCAGCAGTGGGATGTCTCTCCAATGCCTTTGTCATGTTTCCGCTGTATAGTATGGCAATGGGAATCCCTGTGGACAGCTTTATTGCCATGGGAACGAAAATTAACCCGGCTATCAACAATATGGTGACTTTTGTTCTGCTGTCCTTGGTTCCTTTTAATCTCATAAAAGGTGTGATGATTTCAGGGATTACTATGCTTTCCTACAAACGTCTGAAGGTTCTGCTGAAAGGAGAATAAAGTGGCGAAAATTACAGGGATTACCCGTAAGACAGCAAATCCCTTTGTCAATCTCTATGAGTTGGACAGGGAGAGCAAGACAGGGAAAAAGGGAAAATATTATGTGGCTTCCAGAGCAAAAGAAGAAAGGGAACTAAAGCTGAAAAGCCATATTCTGCATCCGGATGGAGTGGTTATCTACAGTCTGTACGGTGAAGCGCAGGATAAAGTGGTATTGATACGCCAGTACCGATACAGTATTGATGATTATGTCTATGAATTTCCGGCGGGTTTGGTGGAAAAAGGAGAGGATTACCGGGAAACCGCAGTTCGGGAGATGAAAGAAGAGACAGGGCTTACGTTTGTGCCCTTTTCTGTTTCCGAGGCATACGAAAAGCCGGCCTTTACTACCATTGGTCTGACTGATGAATGCTGCGCCACTGTGTTCGGCATAGCGGCGGGTGAGATTTCAGGAGACTATCAGGAGGACACAGAGGAAATAGAGGTTGTCCTGGCAGACCGTGAAGAGGCAAAACGGATTTTAAAAGAAGAAAATACAGCGATAATGTGTTCCTATATGCTGATGCATTTTATACATGATGAAGAACCGTTTGGATTTCTGAAAGAATTGTAAAAATTTCAGATAATTGGTTTCCAGTTCCAAAACATGTGGTATAATGAAGAAAGCAGCCGGGAACAGATTGTCCATATGTGCAGAGGTGGCATGCATATATGGGCAATTTATGTTTATAGAATTTGCTGTGTCAGGAGTCTTGAAAATGAAGTGGAAAAAATATGCGAAAAGTATTCTGGTATTTTTGATAACCCTTGCAGCAGCTGTGGCAGGGGTCTTTATAGGAATTAAATTTCTGGGGTTTTTTATGCCCTTTGTTATTGGCTGGTGCATTGCCTTGATTGCAAATCCATTGGTGCGAATGTTGGAGAGGAGGCTTAAAGTTGCGCGAAAGCATACCTCCATGCTGCTTATTATTGCAGTTCTAGCAGGCATTGTATGCGGCATTTATTTCGTAGGGGTAAAGACCGCCGAAGAGACCCGTTCGCTGATAGACCAGGCGCCGGAAATTTATGTAGGTATCCGGCAGGATTTTCACGAGGCAGGAAACAATCTGTCCCAGCTGATAGATGAGATGCCGGAAAGTGTGCAGACATCCATTGAAGAGGCTCAGACAAATATCGGCAGGATTACCGGAGAAGCTGTGAGAAAAATCAGCCAGATTACGGTGGACCAGGCCGGTGATTTTGCTAAAAATCTGCCAAGTATTCTGATTTCCATTATTTTTACCATATTATCTGCTTACTTTTTTATTGCGGACAGAGATAAGATTCTGGAATTTGGACGAGCCAATACTCCTGCACTGATTCAGGAAAAATGGAAGATTCTTTCGGACAGTTTTAAACAGGTGTTTGGAGGGTACTTTAAGGCGCAGTTTAAGATTATGGGTATCATTGGCGTTATTTTGTTTGTGGGATTTTTGATTATGCAGGTGAAATTTGCAGCGCTGGTAGCCATTCTCATTGCATTTCTGGATATGCTGCCGTTTTTCGGCACGGGTACTGCGCTGATTCCCTGGGCACTTTTTAAAATTATTTCCGGGGACTTACAGTACGCAGTAGGATTGATTATTCTGTATCTTGTGACCCAGCTTGTGCGAAGAGTCATTGAACCCAAGATGGTAGGAGATTCTATCGGGGTAAATCCGCTTTTAACCCTGATTTTCATGTATACGGGATATCGTATCAGTGGTGTGCTTGGAATGATTCTGGCAGTTCCGGTGGGGGCCATTGTGATTAATTTTTATCAGCTGGGTGCCTTTGACGGCATTGTCAAGGGGCTGAAAGAGGTCACCAATGATATACTGAAATGGCTGTATCGGGATGGAGGAGATTCTGAACAAGGAGATTTAAAGACTAAATAAGAAACGCAGAGTGTAAGGAGGAAAACAGAGATGAAATCAGTGCTTCTGATAGGGCTTGGCCGTTTTGGAAGGCATATGGCAGAGCGGTTAATTGCGGAGGGAAATGAGGTCCTCGCAGTGGATATTAATGATGAAAGGGTCAATGATGCCATAGATATGGTAACAGATGCACAGATTGGTGACGCTACCAACGAACATTTTGTGGAATCTCTGGGTGTGAGAAATTTTGATTTGTGTGTAGTTGCTATTGGGGATAATTTCCAGAGTTCTCTGGAGGCGACATCCCTTTTAAAAGACTATGGCGCATCTTTGGTATTGGCAAGAGCCAATCGGGATGTCCATGCCAAATTTCTTCTGCGAAACGGCGCAGACCATGTGGTTTACCCAGAGAAGGAAATGGCTCAGCGTCTTGCTGTGAAGTATGGTAATGATAATATTTTTGATTATATTGAACTGACAGAAGAGTATGCCATTTACGAGATCCCGGTTCCGGAAACCTGGGTGGGAAGTTCCATTGTAGAAAGGGAAGTCAGAAGGAAATATCACATCAGTATTCTGGCTACCAAGGAAAAAGGCAAAATGAATCCGCTTCCCGGTGCGGAGCATATTTTCAGAAGCACGGAAACTTTGATTGTTATGGGACATTTCCGGGACGTGCGGACTGTGACAAAGCTGAAATAGAAAACAGAAGAAGCAAAATAAAGTGGCGGGGCCTCTGCATTACATGCAGTACGGCCCTGTTTTCATGTTTTTCAGCGCATAGATGTCCAGCTTTCCGTTTTGGGATACTGGAAAACGATTGACGTAAATGAACTTCTTGGGAATCATATATTCCGGCAGAACGGAAAGAAGGTCTTCTTTTAATCTGGCAGAGTAGGTTTTGTCGGAAATATTTTTTTCCGGACAGATTACATAGGCATAGAGGTTTCGTACCCGATGTTCCCGGATGTGGGGAAATACTGCAGCACGGCTGACCTGAGGGAGTTTCATAAGCCCTGTTTCCACGTCTTCCAGCTCTATGGGATAACCGCTTAGACGGACAGGGGCTTCGTTTTTCCCGCAATAAAAAAGGAATCCGTCCCGGATATAGCCTTTGTCTCCGGTACGGCATCCCTGTACATATCGGCCGCCTCGTTTTTCCGTGAAAAAAGTCTTCTTGGTGTAGAAAGGATTTTTATAATACCCCGGACTTATCATGTCTCCCCAAATTACGATTTCTCCTTTTTCACCGTCTTTTAAAACAGTGTCTGTCTCGCTGTGTATTTCTATCTGGATACCTGATTTTGGCAAACCGGAAGGAAGGGGCTGGTAGCCTTTCAGGAATTCCTGGGTAATTTCCGTACCGGTAACAGCCATTGCAGAAGCGGCGGGAATATAGGCATTGAAAAGCCGGGCAGCCGGAAACCGCTTTTTCAGTTTCAACGCAGTTTTTACAGACAAAGGCTCTTTTCCAAGAAGAAAACAGGACAGGGACGGAAGCTGCTTTTCGCAAAAGTCTTCTTCGCCGAGACACAACTCCAGAAAAGAAGGCGTGGAAACTAAAATGGTTCCTTTTGAAGCGGCAAAAGACGCAAGAAGTTTCCGGGAATCCGTCATATCCTCTTTTGGTATACACCACAGCGTTCCCTGAAAGAAGAGGCAGGTATAAATATCCGTAATGGATAAATCAAAGGAAAAGGGAGCTTGATTGAGAAATACAGGGACTTCTCCGGTGTCAGAAAGAACAGGAGAAATACAGTTTCTTAAATGTTTTTCAAGGGCACGGCAGGAAATCTGAACGCCCCGTGCAGGTTCTCCGGGATCACAGGTGTACATAATACAAAAAATATCATCTCCTGTAACCGGTGTGAGATAGGCAGCCATAAGCTGAATGTCATGGTCCGGAATTTTATTTTTCTGCGTAATTTCCAGAAATTCTTCAAGGCAAAGAAGGAATTTCCAGGGACAGGGCAGCGGCTCCAGAGCACAGACCAGAGCAGGCTGTATATCCTCCAGCAAGGTTTGTACTGTTTGCGCAGACAGGGTGGTATCTATGGGACAGTAAGGAATTCCGGCTTTCATACAGGCCAGAAAGCAGACAAGCATATAAGGTCCCTTGTGCCCATAAATCAAAACTGGAGCATCGTTTTTGGAACATTTTCCGTCCAGATACAGGGCAAGCCGGTCGGAATAATCTGCAAGCTGCCTGTAGGTGAGCATAGAGTTTCCGTTTACAATAGCCTGTCGCTTGGGAAACTGCCGGGAACACCGGGAAAGTATATTGAAAAGTTCCATGATAAAACCTCCTCCTGGTTACAAAAAGTCATGGTTCACATTTTAGAAGAAAATCATTAAGAAAATTTTCGGATAAATCGAAAGAAATCCTAAAGTTTTCAAGCGAAAAGAAAGGTAAATATTTTAGTTTCGGTAGAAAAATTCGGGAAAGGCTGGGGAGAAATATTGCACAATAAAAGAAAAAAAGATATAATGCACAGTAAAGCAACAAGTAAAGATATGAGAAAGCGAGTAGAGATATGTGTAAAGAATTTGATGTAATTGCATTAGGCGAACTTTTGATTGATTTTACCGAAAATGGGGTAAGCGGACAGGGAAATCCTATTTTTGAAGCAAATCCGGGAGGCGCGCCCTGTAATGTACTGGCCATGCTGAACAAACTGGGGAAGAAGACGTCTTTTCTGGGGGTTGTAGGAAGAGATCAGTTCGGAACCGCTCTTAGGGGAACACTGGAATCTATCGGCATTGACACCAGCCATTTGTATGAGGACGAAGAAGTACATACCACACTGGCCTTTGTTCATACTTTTGAAGATGGAGACAGGGATTTTGCATTTTACAGAAATCCGGGTGCGGACATGATGCTTCGTGAAGACCAGATTGACGAGAAATATATTCAGTCTGCAAAGGCTTTCCACTATGGAACTCTGTCCATGACTCACGAAGGTGTGAGAAAAGCTACTTACAAAGCCATTGATGTGGCAAAAGAAGCAGGACTTTTAATTTCCTTTGACCCCAACTTAAGACCGCCTCTTTGGAAGTCCATGGAAGAGGCAAAAGCACAGATTGCATACGGATTGTCTAAATGTGATTTACTGAAAATTTCAGAAGAGGAACTGGAATTCATGACAGGCACAAAGGATGTAAAAGAGGGTGCGCATATGCTGTTGAAAAAATATCCAAACTTAAAGCTTATGAACGTGACCATGGGAAAAGAGGGAAGTATTGCTTTTCATGAAGGGAAAGAAGTCTTCCAGGCACCGTTTTTGCAGGAAAATACCATTGAGACTACAGGAGCCGGGGATACTTTTGGCGCATGTGCTTTAAATTATGTACTGGAGCATGGTATTGCAGGTCTGACAGAAGAAAATCTGCAGGAAATGCTGCGCTTTTCCAACGGCGCTTCTTCCTTGATTACCACCAAAAAAGGTGCTCTGCGTGTGATGCCCGAGAAAGAAGAAGTGACTGCTTTTATTGGGGAGTAAAAGCTTTGTGAGTTTTGTATAAAATACAGAATGAAATTGGTAAAAAATTCACAAACTTCATCGCGGCAGATTGACATTGAGGTGCTTTTGTGTTAGAGTACAACCATAGTTCTGTGACAGATAAACATTAAAAAATCTGTTGCAAAACGACAGGTTCTGATTACTGACGGGTAAATGTGGAGTACCACAGGGGAATCAGAATAAGATAATAAGCCGACCGTCTGGGCAACATTTGTAGTTTTACAAGTGTTGCCCTTTTTTCAATCAGGCAATAATTTCAGAAGTTTCACATAGAAATAGATGGAGAAGGATTGGAAAAAGGGCGAGGAAAACTATTATTTTAAGGAGGATGTTATTATGGGATTCAAAACTGACATTGAAATTGCACAGGAATGTACGATGGAGCCGATTACAAAAATTGCGGAGAAAGCAGGTATTGATGATAAATATCTGGAGCAGTACGGCAAGTACAAAGCAAAAATTGACTACAACTTATTAAAAGAATCCGA
>DXFK01000004.1 GCA_019114495.1 Candidatus Blautia stercoravium | reverse complement strand
TCTCACATTCTCCTACCCTTCCAGTTCTGACAATATTTTTGAAAATGTCAGCTTTCAGATTGATACGGACTGGAAACTGGGATTTGTGGGCAGAAACGGCAGGGGAAAAACTACATTTTTAAATCTTTTACAGAACAAATACGAATACAGCGGAAAAATCCTGAGCTCTGTGTCCTTTGATTATTTCCCCTGTCCGATTACAAAAAAAGAACGGCTTACAGAAGAAATTCTCTGGGACATTGCGCCTCTTGCAGAAGAATGGGAATTTTTAAAAGAATTGTCCCATCTGGATGTAAGGGACGATGTGCTGTGGCGTCCATTTGAGACGCTTTCAAACGGGGAGCAGACAAAAGTTTTGCTGGCCGCCCTCTTTTTAAAAGAAGGAAATTTTTTGCTCATAGATGAACCTACAAACCATCTGGACACCAAAGCCAGAGAACTGGTGGCTGCCTACCTGAAAAAGAAGAAAGGCTTTCTTCTGGTTTCCCATGACCGCTCTTTTCTCGACAACTGCGTAGACCACATTCTGTCTTTAAACCGAACCAATATCGAAATACAAAGCGGAAATTTTTCTTCCTGGATGGCAAATTTTAAACGGCAGCAGGACTTTGAAACATCCCAAAACGAACGTCTGAAAAAGGATATTTCCCATTTGCGGCAGGCGGCCCAGAGAACTTCTGCCTGGTCTGTCCGCACAGAAACTGCCAAATATGGAAACGGACCTGTAGACAGAGGCTATATTGGCCATAAATCCGCTAAAATGATGAAACGTGCAAAAATGATTGAAGCCCGGCAGAAACAGGCCATGGAAGAAAAGTCCGGCCTTTTGAAAAATGCAGAGTATACGGAAAATTTAAAGCTTTTCCCTCAGAAATATCATACAGATACTCTGGTTTCCTTTTCCCATATCTGCATTTGTTATGACCGGAAACCCGTCTGCGGCCCGCTTTCCTTTTCTGTACAGCAAGGGGACCGTCTGGTACTGCATGGAAAAAACGGCAGCGGCAAAAGCAGCCTTTTAAAACTTTTGACCGGGATATCTGTTCCTCATACAGGCTCAGTTACCGTAGGTTCCGGGCTTCAAATTTCCTATGTCCCACAGGACACTTCCCACTTAAAAGGCACACTTTCGGACTTTGCGACCCAGAACCAGATAGAAGAAACCCTGCTGAAAACCCTGCTGCGGAAAATGGACTTTACCCGTACACAGTTCCTGAAAGATATGCAGGACTTTTCAGAAGGCCAGAAAAAGAAAGTGTTGGTAGCCAAAAGTCTCTGTGAGCAGGCTCATCTCTATGTATGGGATGAACCCCTGAACTTTATTGACATCTATTCCCGTATGCAGATAGAAGAACTCATACTGGAATTTGCACCCACCATGATTTTCGTAGAGCATGACCGCACATTCCGCCAGAAAATAGCAACGAAAACCATAGAAATCTAAAATTCCAGCGAAAAGAGCAGCATCCAGAGATGCCATACTCTCCAGATTCTGCTCTTTTCACTTTTCTTATATTCTTTTTATTTTCTGGTTCTGTTTATTTCTGTATTTCAGATTATTCCGAATACGTCCCCCATAGCCTGCGCAGAACAACAGCACAAACACCATAACTACAACCGTGGAAAACTGTCCCGCTGTCCACGCAGCAACAAATGCATACACATTCAGAAGCAGCAGCAGAACACCCCAGTACAGGCATACCGTGCCCTCACCTCTGCACCATGCCCGATTTTCTTCTTTTTGGGTTTCATCAAATCCCGGGGTGGGAAACTTTTTCTTATGGAACATATACACGCCGCGAATCACATAAAAGATACCAAAAACCCCGGAAAATTGTATGATAATACTCAGTACTGACCAAAGAGATTCCATTTCCTCTTCTCCTTAGTTCTTAAAGCTGTGAATTGGCGCCGGGATTCTTCCGGTTCTGTTCACAAAATTTTCGCAGGAATAGGGATTTACCGGCATAACAGGCGCATAGCCCAAAAGACCGCCGAATTCCACGGTTTCTCCCACACCTTTGCCGATAACCGGAATGACACGCACTGCTGTGGTTTTCTGGTTTACCATACCGATGGCACATTCGTCTGCAATAATACCTGCGATGGTGGTTGCTTTCGTATCTCCGGGAATGGCAATCATATCCAGTCCTACAGAGCAGACGCAAGTCATGGCCTCCAACTTTTCAATGGTCAGGGCATTGGCTACAACTGCGTCAATCATACCCTGGTCTTCGCTGACCGGAATAAAAGCGCCGCTCAATCCGCCTACATAAGAGGAAGCCATCACACCGCCTTTTTTCACCTGGTCATTTAAAAGGGCCAGAGCAGCCGTGGTTCCCGGCGCGCCTGCATATTCCACACCGATTTCATGGAGAATATCTGCCACACTGTCTCCAATGGCCGGAGTCGGCGCAAGAGAAAGGTCGATAATACCGAAAGGAATTCCCAGACGTCTGGACGCCTCCTGGGCCACCAACTGTCCAACGCGGGTAATCTTAAAGGCAGTCTTTTTAATAGTTTCGCAGAGCACTTCAAAGTTCTTCCCTCTCACCTGTTCCAGCGCCTTCTTCACAACACCCGGGCCGGATACGCCTACATTGATAACAGCGTCTGCTTCGGTTACTCCGTGAAAGGCGCCTGCCATAAACGGATTGTCGTCAGGAGCATTACAAAATACCACCAGTTTTGCACAGCCCAGAGAATCATCTTCCTTGGTGGCCTGAGCCGTTTCCAGAACAATACTGCCCATAAGGCGCACGGCATCCATGTTGATTCCTGTTTTGGTAGAGCCCAGGTTCACAGAACTGCATACCCGCTCTGTAGAAGCCAGCGCTTCGGGAATGGAACGAATCAAAAGCTCGTCTGCCGCTGTCATGCCCTTACACACGGTTGCAGAATAGCCGCCGATAAAGTTGACGCCCACCTCTTTTGCCGCCTTATCAAGAGTCTTTGCCAGGCTGACAAAATCCTCCGGTGTCTTGCAGGCTGCACCGCCCACAAGTGCAATAGGGGTTACGGAAATTCTTTTATTGACCACCGGGATTCCGAACTCCTTGGAAATATCATCTCCTGTTGCCACCAGATGTCTGGCCAGTCCCGTAATCTTTTCGTAAACCTTACGGTTCACCTGCTGCAAATCGGAATCAATACAGTCCAGAAGACTGATACCCAGCGTAATGGTACGCACGTCCAAGTTTTCTTCCTCAATCATTTTATTTGTCTCATTGACTTCATACATGTTAATCATAGGTGATTTTCCGTCCTTTCTGCCTGCTTCTTAAATCCGGTGCATTTTTGTGAAAATGTCTTCTAACTGCACGCGAATCACCACGCCGATTCCCTTGCCAAGTTCTTCCAGTTCTTCGGAAATCACATTGAGTTTTTTGGCAGACATGCTGGTATCTGTAATCATCATCATATTGAAATATCCGTCTACAATGGTCTGAGAAATGTTCAGAATATTAATATTGTTCTCTGCCAGGTAAGTACATACCTTTGCAATAATTCCTACGGTGTCTTCTCCCACAACGGTGATAATGGTCTTCTTCATGATTAGCTCCTCATTTCTTATTTTATTTGTAAAATGTTTCTTTCTACCTGCTTTCTTTACACAGTTACCAAATCGGACACCTGCTCCCGGTGTGCCACAGCAATTTTAAAATCCGAAGATTTCCAGGGATTTTCCCCCATAGTCACCTCGGAGCAGACCGTTTCATAAGCCAGTGCTTCGTAATTGTTCTCCCGGCTTAAATGTCCCAGAAAAACAGCCTTCATCCGGTCATGCAGCAGACGGCACAAAAGGCGGCCTGCCGTTTCATTGGAAAGGTGCCCCCGATTCCCCAAAATACGCTGCTTCAAATAATAGGGATAACTTCCCACCTGCAGCATATTTACATCATGGTTGGCTTCCAGAAGAAGCACATCCAGTCCGGAGAGATTCTGCACTATGTAATCATCATAATACCCCAAATCCGTGGCGATACCTGCAGACTTTGTACCGTGATTTACCCGATATCCCACCGGTTCTGCCGCGTCATGGGAAATGGCGAATGGCTGCACCTCCAAATCCCCGATTTGAAATTTTTTATCTGCCTCTATGGGGCGGAAAAGCCCTTCCGGCATTTTCCCCAAGCCGCTCATGGACTGCATGGCCTCCATGGTTCCTCTGGTACAGTAAATGGGGATTTTGTGCTTTCTGGAAATCACCCCAAGTCCTTTGATATGGTCGGAGTGCTCATGGGTAATCAAAATACCGTCGCAGTCCCCGGTGGTGTGGTCAATGCTTCGCAGCCCCTCTTCAATGCGTTTTCCGCTGATTCCTGCATCTACCAGCAGGCTTGTGGTATCGCTTCCCACATAGATACAGTTTCCGCTGCTGCCGCTGGCTATACTACAAAGATTCATAATATGTCCTCATTTTCCGTTCTATCTGAAGATAAGTATGAGCTACATCTTCGTCATTATATAATTGGAAATCACAGCGCTCTTCAAAGACCTCTTCCGGCAGCTGGTTGTCCATCAGCTTTTTGATTTTCTCATCCGAATATCCTCTGTCTCTGCGCAGTCTTTCCATTCGTACTTCTTTTTCGCAATAAATATACCATATTTCATCACAAATTTCATCATATTTTTCTTCCAGAAGCAAAGCTGCCTCAATAAAGAAAAATTCCGTCTCTTCTTTTCTGGAACGTTCAATTTCCCTTAAAATGTATTTTTTCACTTCCGGGTGTACAATATCGTCCAGCTTTTTCAGCATTTCGGGGTTGTCAAAGACAATAGAGGCAATAGCTGCCCGGTCCAGGGAGGTGTCCTCCCTTACCACCCAGTCCCCAAAAAGCTGAATCACCGGCTCATAGCACTCTCTTCCGGGCATCATCAGCATATGCCCCACTTCATCTGCCTTTACCACTCTGGAGTCGAAATGTTCTTCAATATAATTCAATACTGCGCTTTTGCCGCTTCCCACGCCACCAGTTACTCCTATAATTCTCATAGACACTTTCTCCTTTGTAACGCCTTTCTCTATTTTGCCTCATACCAGCTTTTGCCGGTGTGCATATCAGTTTCCAGGGATACGGACAAGTCCGCCGCTCCCTTCATTTCCTCCTCCAGAATAGCGGAAACCTGTTCCACCTCATCCTCCGCCGTTTCAATCAGCAGCTCATCGTGTATCTGCAGAATCAGTTTGGATTTCAGATTTTCCTCTTTCAGACGGCGGCTGACCTGAATCATGGCAATCTTGATAATGTCTGCTGCCGTGCCCTGAATAGGGGAATTCATGGCTACCCGCTCTCCAAAGGAACGCTGCATAAAGTTGCTGGATTTCAGTTCCGGCACAGGACGGCGGCGTCCGAACATAGTGCTGACATATCCCTTGGCTTTGGCTTGCTGTACCAGATTGTCTAAAAATCCCTTTATCTTTGGATACGTCTCGAAATAATTTTTAATGTACTGCTCTGCCTCTTTTCTGGTAATGCTCAAATCCTGGCTAAGCCCGAAAGAGCTGATACCATACACAATTCCGAAGTTAACGGCTTTGGCATTCCGTCTCTGCAGAGGAGTCACCTCTTCAAAAGGAATGTGGAACACCTGAGAAGCAGTCATTCTGTGGATATCCTGGGCTTCCCGATAAGCCTGTATCAGCTTTTCGTCCCCGGACATATGAGCCAGAACACGAAGTTCGATCTGAGAGTAGTCTGCGTCCAAGAACACATACCCGTCTTTGGGAATGAATACCTTTCTAAGAAGCCGTCCCAATTCTGTCCGTACCGGAATATTCTGAAGATTAGGCTCTGTGCTGCTGATACGCCCTGTGGCAGTAATAGTCTGGTTAAAAGTGGAATGAATCCGTCCGCCTTCATCGATATAACCTGCCAGGCCGTCCGCATAGGTGGATTTCAGCTTGGTAAGCTGGCGGTATTCCAGAATATCCGATACAATGGCATAATCTGCAGCCAGCTTTTCCAGTACGTCTGCAGCAGTGGAATATCCCGTTTTCGTCTTCTTTCCTCCCGGCATATGCAGCTTTTCAAAGAGAATCACTCCAAGCTGCTTGGGAGAATTGATATTAAACTCTTCTCCTGCCTGCTGCCAGATACTCTTCTCCAGTTCTGCAATCCGCACCTGCAGCCTTTCTCCGTATTCCTTCAATTCTTCTGCATTGACCCGGATTCCCTCTTTTTCCATATCGGAAAGGATAAACAGCAGAGGCATTTCCATATCTATATACAGCTTTTTCATCCCTGCTACTTCCAGAGCATCCAAAAGAGGCCGTCTGGCTTTTAAAGCCGTATAAGCCATATAGCAGACGCTTTTTGCCAGTTCCTCTTCTTTCTCTACCGCTGCCTTGGCATAAGAAAGTTTCCCCAGCAGGTCTTCTCTGGCAGGGAGCATCTCTCCCAGATATTCTCTGGCAATATCGTCATAAGTGTATTCGGATTTCAACGGATTTAAAAGATAGGCGGCTATCTGGGCGTCAAACATGGCGGTATGATGGTCTAAATCCATATGGCGCAGCATAGCCTTTACATTCAAAGACGCCACTGCGTTTCCCTGCTGGCAGAGCATGTTTGCCTTATCCAAAAGATATGCCTCCGTCAAAAATCCCTGGGGCAGCATGCCGTACACCTGCAAATTCCCCTCTTCCTCGTATGCCAGACCAAGCCCCAGAACCATTCCTTTTTCTTCCAGAAGTTCCAGTCCCACCCGCTCTTTCTTTTGAGCCAGTGCAAAAAGCTCCTCTGCTTTTGCAAAATCAGTAACGGTTGCAAAATACTCTTCTACCTTGCTGGTATTTCCTGTCTCCTCAAATCGGGAAAGGAAATTTTTAAATTCCAGTTCCTTAAAAAATTCGTAGGCTTCCTGGGTATATAAATCATTGATTCTGGCAGTTTCCCAGTCATATTCCACTGGACTGTCAATGCGGATAGTTGCCAAATCCTTACTGAGTACCGCCAAATCATAGTGCTCTAAAAATGCATTTTTTGCTTTATTGGGCTTGATTTCCTCTGCATGGGCATGGGCATTTTCCACACTGCCGTACTCTAAAAGCAGCTTGGTGGCCGTTTTTTCTCCCACTCCGGGAAGCCCCGGAATATTATCCGCCGTATCTCCCATCAGGGCTTTCAGTTCAATAATCTGCAGCGGGCTTAACTGATAAGCCTCCTGCACATCCTTTGCAAAATAATCTTCAATGGTGGTTTTTCCGCCCTTTGTCTTTGGGATACGAATGCAGATATGATCTGTAGCCAGCTGCAGCAAATCCCTGTCCCCAGAAAGCACAGTGACATCCATGCCCTTTGCCTCGCTTCGTTTGGCAATCGTTCCTAAAAGGTCATCTGCCTCATAGCCCTCCATAGAGAGAATGGGCACCCCCATAGCTTTAAGCACATCCTTCATCACCGGCACCTGCTGGCGTAGTTCCTGGGGCATGGGTTTTCTGGTTCCTTTATAGGCGTCATACATCTTGTGCCGGAAGGTGGGAGCCGAAAGGTCAAAGGCAACCGAAAGATAATCCGGTTTTTCTTCTTCCACCATTTTGAACAGGATGTTTAAAAATCCGTATATGGCATTGGTGTGAAGCCCTTCGGAATTAGTCAAATCCGGCAGGCCGTAAAAGGCTCTGTTTAAAATACTGTGTCCGTCTATCAGCAGGATTTTTTCCCTCATTGTATTCTCCTTATCTGGTTCATTTTTGTCTTACATACGGGATAGAGCAGCCGTCAAAAGCCGCTTGAAATCCGGGGCTTTTTGGTCTGCTATCTCCTGTACCTCTTTATGATTTAAAGGGGTTTCGCTCATGCCGCAGGCCAGGTTGGTAATGCAGGAGATCCCGCAGATTTTCATGCCGCAGTGATTGGCAGCCACAGCCTCGCAGGCCGTACTCATACCTACTGCGTCTGCACCCAGAATTCTGCACATACGCACCTCTGCAGGAGATTCATAATTGGGCCCGGTAAACTGGATATATATCCCTTTCTGAAGAGGAATCTGCAATTCTTCTGCTGTGTCCTCTAAAAGCTTCTGCAAATCCTTATCATAGATTTCGCCCATATCACTGAACCGCTCTCCCAACTCTTCCACATTGGGGCCAATCAGCGGTGATGGGACAAAGGAGGAAATCTGGTCTGTAATCATCATAAAATCTCCCGGCATGAAGTCAAAATTCACGCCCCCCGCCGCATTGGTAAGAAACAGAATCTCAGCGCCCAGAAGCTTCATCAGCCGCACCGGAAGCACCACATCTGTAATGGGATACCCCTCATAATAGTGGACTCTGCCCTGCATAATAATAACAGGCACACTCTTTACATATCCAAGGACGAACCGCCCCTTGTGTCCCGGTACAGTAGACACGGGAAAACCCTGTATTTCTTCGTATGGTATGATTTGGTGAATCTCTATTTCTTCTGCATAGTCTCCCAGACCAGAGCCTAGAATCAGCGCCACCTTTGGTACAAAGTCTGTCTTCTGCCGGATACTGGCCAGACAGCCCTGGAGTTTTTCGTATACCGGATGCATAACTATCCCTCTTTTCTTTTTTACCAAGTAGTATAGCATAAAAAAAACAAAAAAGACAGGCAGGACACCTATCTTTTTTGTTTTTCTCTTTAGAATTATAAAGCACGGATAAAACGCTGGAATGCTTTCCGTCCCTCTTCGGTGCATTTGTAAACCCCTGCGTCTTCCAACACATGGACAAAGACCTGTCCCACTTCTTCCTGCAGAATGTCCATCACATTGTCCCTGGTAATGTTTGGATATTTTGGTAAAAATTCTTTAACCCAGTCTGCATGTTTTGCCAGCATTTCATTTTCCTCGGGGTCTTTTTTCTCCAGCAGGTAGGAAGCCAGAATCTCCAGCTCCTCTTTCAGTCTGGCCGGCAGTACCGCCAGTCCCATAACTTCAATTAAGCCGATGTTCTCTTTCTTGATATGATGGTAGGCTGCATGAGGGTGATACAGCCCCAGCGGGTGTTCTTCTGTGGTAATGTTATTGCGCAGAGTCAAATCCAGTTCAAAAAACTCTCCTCTTTTTCTGGCAATCGGTGTAATAGTGTTGTGAGGTTCCCCTTCTGTCTCGGCAAAGATATACGCCTCTTCATCGGTATAGTCTCTCCACACATCCAGTACATGGCTGGCCAAATCAATCAGCCGTTTTTCATCTTTGCTGCGGATTCTCAGCACAGACAACGGCCATTTTACAATGCCTGCCTCCACGTCTTCGTATCCGGAAATAGTGACTTCCTTTTCAATAGGTGCCTTTTCCATGGCAAAGGTATAATGTCCGCCCTGAAAATGGTCGTGGCTTAAAATAGAGCCCCCGACAATGGGAAGGTCTGCATTGGACCCCAGGAAATAATGAGGAAACAGTTTGATAAAGTCAAACAGCTTCACAAAAGTATTTCTTTCAATTTTCATAGGCACATGCTGTCCGTTAAACACAATGCAGTGTTCATTATAATACACATAAGGAGAATACTGAAAGCCCCACTGGCAGTCATTAATGGTAATGGGAATAATCCTGTGATTCTCTCTGGCCGGGTGATTCAGCCGTCCTGCATAACCTTCGTTCTCCATACACAGCAGGCATTTCGGATAGCTGCTCTGCTTTGCGTTCTTTGCTGCAGCAATAGCTTTTGGGTCTTTTTCCGGCTTGGACAGGTTAATGGTAATGTCAATGGTACCGTATGGGCTGTTCACAGTCCATCTTCTGTCCTTTTTAATGCGGTAGCGGCGGATATAATCGCTGTCCTGGCTCAATTTATAGAAGTAATCTGTGGCTTCCTGAGGACTCTTTTCGTATTCTTTCCAGAATTTTTCCTGTACCTGGGAGGGACGCGGCATGAGACAATTCATAATCTTTGTATCAAACAAATCCCGGTATCCAATGCTGTCCTCGATAATGTCCCGTTTTACAGCTTCATCCAAAAGGTTCTTTAAAATCGTTTCCAAATCCCTGCAGATTTCCTCCTGGGGCTCTTCGTATTCATCTTCATGGAACATATCCAAAAGCAGATTTATGGTATAATTTCTTTCGCACAAAGGCACCAGTCCTGCATCGATTCCATATTGCACCAAATCTCTGATATTTTTATTCAACATATTTGCTTCCTCCCAATCTGTTATGGCATCCTGTAAAATAAACCTGCACAATTCCCTTTACCTGTTCAAAAACAGTTTTTTTGTTTTAATTCACTTTTCTTGTTTCTAACGAAATTATAGCACAGAAAACCCAGATGTAAAGCCCTTTTTCAAAGAAATCTTGTCCCCGCCTTAATATTTCAGGCGCATTACCAAATCCTGAGGATAATCTCCGAAACAGCTCCCAAAAATATTCACACCCCCTACATGCTCTGCATCCTCTTTAATGCCGATGCGGATCGACACATAAGGTCCCTCAGCCAGAGCATACGTTTCAATTCCCCGTCCGCTGACCAGCAGACCGTCCAGGTAAGTACCGGTCTCATCAATATGCCAGTTTTTCAGATTGCCGTACTGGCTGTTTTTATCTTCCCACCAGTCTGGATTTAACTTGCCCCTTCTGCCTCCAAAATCCGAAGGACAGGTCCAGGTTCCCGCCTCCATGCCGTTAATCCAAAGCGTAATGTCCGAAGGACAGTCTAAATCATAATCCGCAGTCTCCGAACAGAGCTCCGCGGAAAAATCCAGGGACTTTACTGGCTCCTTCTGCATACCCGCATTAGGAAAACGGTATTCCAGGTAACCGGAGGAAAACCACACCAGCTTGGCCGTGGTCCGTCTGGGGTCGTAAAAACAGCGCGGCTCGTCCTCTCCGTCAATATACTCCTCTTCATTTACCATACCGCAGGTAGGGGTGATTTTGTAATCCACATAATTTCCTACAGGCATGGAAATCACTTCTTCCCTCTGCTCCTTGGACTTTTTCTGTAAATCCAACACTACACTGGTTTCCTGACGGATACACAGCTTCATGGAACCCCGGATACCCGGCTTTAGCTCTGTGCGGATAAGTTCCGCCTCCTCCAACACCCGCACATGGAGCGCTGCAGAAGAAGCAGGAATGTTTAAAAACTCTGCAATTTCATTGACACACAGAGACCCTTCCTGCAGAAGACCCAGAATTCTCAGTCTGGTTTCTGAAGACAGTGCCTTTCCTAGTGCCATCAATTCCTTTTCCTCTTCCAGATTGATTCGTTTACCCATTTTGCAACACCCTCGCTGTTCTTAAATCTCTTTTTTTCATTGTACCCTTGCCTCTCCCGCCTTGTCAATGCCACAAGCAAAAACGCCCCGGATTTATCCGGGGCGCCTGCTATACGAAAGGTTAGTCAAAATTCAGTTTTTTCAAAATATCTTCTACGCTTTTATCCTTTATAAGGTATATAGAGGACGAAGTATATTCACTGTTTTTATATTCAATGCTTACGTTTAGATCATATTCCACATGGCTGTCTACTCCATAGTGAGCCTCTTCAAATGTCAAATGTTTCAGCAGGGTTTCCTTCTGCATATTGTCCTCTATTTCCGTGCTGATTTCCTCTCCTTCTTCATTCCACCTACTGATAACCAGCTTTTGAACCTGGCTGACATCCAGTTCTAAAGGAACCTCTTCTCCTGCTTCCTGCAGAAGCTGAATAGTTTTTGTAAAGTTTTCATAAATCGGCAGCCGGCAGTCCGCGCCATATGTACCGTCCTCCTGGTCCGTGAGCTCCATTTCTGCTGTCAGATATCCTACGATTCTATTTTTTGCACTTTCCTGAAACGTCATATTTTCCAGTTCTGTCTTGTACGTCTTATAAATTTCCTCCAGATGGCTTCCGCTGACATCTACCTGCTTTCTCTGCGTATAAAAGTTGTCCAGATATAAGTGATTCATATCCTCTGCTTTCAGATAAGTGGTGGGAAGCAGTTTCGACTTGTAATCCCAGTTGTCGTACACAGCAGCAACGTTAGAAACCACCTTTTTATTCTCCGGAATCATATAAGCACGGTAAACCGTCTTGCCTGATTTCAGATGATAAGCCACATCTACTTCTACCAGAGTCTCATTTGTGTCTCCTAGCGCAGCGGTCCCCTGCACATTCGAAGCTGCTTCGGCCTGTTGTCCTCCATATGTGAGGTTCTTTTTATTCTCCGCACAGGCCTTCACCCCTATTTTTGCCAGTTCATATATGTTTTCAAAATTTTTTGTAGACATGTTTTTTAGGAAATTGCTATTTTCATTAAATCCATAGTCTTCGTAATAATTGGAATTATAAGAAAACCGTCCGTTGATACTTGGAAAATACACGGACATGGTTTCTATTTCCTCTTTCTTTGGAAGATAAGAATCATAGCCTGTAATATCCGTTTTATATCCTACCAGCACCACAAGCAGCACTCCCAGAATCACTCCCAGCGAAATCCGGGGGCGAATGCATTTCTGAATATCCATGGTATACAAAAATTCAAAAGCCACCGACAGCAGTACTCCCACGGCTACTGCAGTAACCAGCATCCAGATAAATTTGTTTTTCATACCGGAGCTGAAAAACAGCCCGGCCAGAAGCGCAATCGGCACAACACAGCACACCTTAATCAGAGGCTGCAGCTTTTGAAAGGCAATGGCTTTATGATAACTTTCGGAAGGGCGGATTTTATAAACGCAGATATCTGCAATGAAAAAGACAACCGCAAGAATCACACCCACAATCACCAGATTGTTTCGCATCCGGGATGTTGTTCCCACTGTATTCGAAAAAGTCAGGTAAGAAATAATCGGGCTCAAAAAGCAGCCTATGTCTGATTGGCCGAAATACCCTATGGTATATAAAAACCGATTGTTCAGCGTATTATAGACAGTAAAAACCAGCCATCCATAGGACATCATACCCAACAGGGCCAGAAGCGCCGTAAACAAGTTTCCCGTAAGCAGTATGGCAAGCACGGAAACACCGTATATGACAAGGAAATACAGAATATGAATCCCCATAGCCTGAAACAAGGTGACTGCCGCCCCATCACTGACTCCTCCATATACCGCTCCTACCAGACAGGTCAGAGCCGCTGCTACCAGATAGGGAATCAGAAAAGTGAAAAATCCGCTGGAAAAAGAAACCATAAAAAGTTCTTCTCTCTTTAAAGGAAGACTGTGATAAAAATCTGCTTTTTCTCCTGCATGAAGATAGGAAAATCCAGACAGCGCCAACAGCACGGCGGCACATATCACCAATATCTGCATGCCCGGATTTCCCACCCCAATGCAATCCAGAAGCGCCTGCTGCACCGGACTGAGCAGACTTTGCGCTGTAGGCTCCTCTAAAAGAGCATTTTCGAGGCGCATAATTGTATAAACAGGAAGGACTGCCAGCATAGACACGGATATTAAAATCAGCAGATAAAAATTTCTGCGGATATTTTCCTTAATACTGTTAAATAAATAGTTTCTTGACGTCATATCCAGCTACCTCCGTTTCGCTGATAAAGATTTCTTCCAATGTAAGCGGAATAGCTTCCGCAAACAGCGGCTTTTTCCTCCGGATTTTTTCCAGAATTTCCTCCTGCTCTCCGCGCACAACCATGGTGAGCAGAGAAAGGCGTTTCTCGTACTGCATTATGTCCAGTTCTTTTAACAAAAGCTCTTCCTTTTCCGTATCCGGAATCACACACTGTACCTTGTGAATGTGCAGTTTCATATCCTCCACATCCTTTGAGAGCAGCACTCCTCCTCTGTGAAGCAGTCCTACATGGTCACAGATGTCCTCTAGTTCCCGAAGGTTATGAGAGGCAATAATAGGTGTAAATTCCCGTTCTGACACTTCGTAAGCCAGAATACTCTTGACCGCCTGGCGCATTACCGGATCTAAACCGTCAAAGGTTTCGTCGCAGAACAGATATTTGGTTCCTGCGCATATTCCCAAAAGCATGGCGGCCTGACGCTTCATTCCCTTGGAAAAGGTACTGATTTTCCGCTTCTTTTCCAGCCCCAGCTTATCTGTCAGCTTTTCCAGACGGGCAATATCATATTGGGGGTAATACAAAGAATAGTATCTGGCCATATCACGAATGGTGCTGTTCTGGAAAAAATACATCGCATCCGGCAAAAAGAAAATATCTGCTTTTCGATGGGGATTTTCATACACTTTCTCTCCATCTATAAGAATGCTGCCGCTGTCCTGTCTAAGCACACCGGAGAGCATACGCAACAAAGTACTCTTCCCTGAGCCGTTGGTTCCTGCCAGACCAAAGATACTGTTTTCGTTAATGACAAGAGACACTTCATTGACTGCCTTTATATTTCCAAAGGTTTTGCACAGTTTTTCTGTTTTAATCATGATTCACCCTCCTCATAGAACTCCGCCGCTCTTTCCAGGCAAAGCTCCTTTGGTATTTCCAATTCTCTGCCCTCCTGTATCAAACTTCTCAGCTTCCGGAAAAAAGCAGTTTTCTGCTGTTCCCTTAAAGACTGATTGCCTGAAACAAAGTTTCCTCTTCCCTTCACCGGATAAATATACCCCTGCTGCTCCAGAATCGTATAAGCCTTTTGAATAGTATTGGGATTAATGGAAAGCTCTGTTGCCAGGGAACGTACAGACGGCATTTTTGTATCTGCCTCCATAACGCCTTTCACAATGAGCATTTGAAATCGTTCTACAATCTGTTCGTATATGGGCTTTCGATTCTGATAATCAATAAAAATCAAGGCGATTCCTCCTTTCCCCAAATACTGTATCAGATTCCGCCTTAAGTGTACTAGCATTATTAGTACACTTAATACTATATTGGATAGACGGCAGTTTGTCAATACCTAAAAAGAAAAAAAAGGAGGACGTTTTCAACACATGCGTAACCCTTTTGCGGGTGTTGAAAACGCCATCCTCTTTTTTTTGTTATATATGCTCTTGATTCAAGACTCTCCTATCACATTCTGAGGAATGCCCTCCTGCCATGCTTTCACATTCTGAAAAGCGATATGCGCCCGTTTTACCATAGCTTCTTTTGTGGCAAAAGCCACATGAGGCGTCACAAGGGTATTTTTTGCATGAAACAGCGGGTGGTCTTTGGATACCGGAGGTTCTGTCTCAAACACATCTACCGCAGCCCCTGCAATTTTCCCCTGGTTCAAGGCTTCAGCTAAAGCCTCGCTATCCACCACCGGACCTCTTGCCGTATTAATCAGCACAGCGCTTTTCTTCATAAGCGCCAGATTTTCCCGGCAAATCAGATGGCGTGTCTCCTTTGTCAAAGGTATGTGCAGAGATACAATGTCACAGGTTCCCAGAAGTTCCTCTAACGACATATAATGTACCCAGTCAATTTCCTTTTCCGTCCTGCTGTAAGCATAGACTTCACAGCCAAAGGCATGGGCAATCCGCGCCACCCGCAGTCCGATGGCTCCGGTTCCCACTACGCCGAATTTCTTTCCGGCCAGTTCAAAGCCTACCAGCCCGTCCTTGGTTTTCTCCCGACGTACCGCCTCATTACAGGCAGGAATGTTCCGATAAAGCGAAATCAGCATACCAAACACCAAGTCTGCCACAGCCGCGGTGGAATATCCCGCACAGTTGCAGACTGTCACCCTTTTTTCTCTACAGGCCTCTATATCAATATGGTCTACTCCGGTAAAGGCCACGGAAAGCAGTTTCAGGTTCTGAAACCCCCGAATCACCTGCCCGTTTAAGGGAAGATTGGCAACTACTACCACATCCGCGTCACGCCCTCTTTCAATCAATGTCTCCGTATCCGTCACTCTGGTATCGTAACATACCAGCTCTGCGGACTTGGGAAGTTTTTCCTCTGCAATGGACAAAAGCTGTTCTTTTTCCACACCCAGGGGTTCTATTACTACAATTTTCATATTCTCTGCCTCTTAAACCTGTGTCTCTACAAATATATCATAAATGGCTTTAATCGCCGGTTCAAAGTCTTCGTCTTTTACGCCTACAATGACATTCAGCTCACTGGAACCCTGGTCTATCATACGCACATTAACATTGGCATGGGCAAGGGCTGCGAAAATTCTGGCGGCTGTACCGCGGTTGGAACGCATACCTCTTCCCACAACAGCAATCAGGGACAAATCCGTTTCCAGTTCCATATAGTCCGGATTCACAGCTCTGTGGATTCCTGCAATGACCTGCTGCTCTTTTTCCGCAAATTCATCCTGGTGAATAAAGATAGTCATAGTGTCAATGCCGGAAGGTACATGTTCAAAGGAAATTCCCTGTTCTTCCAACACCTGCAGAACTTTGCGTCCAAAGCCGATTTCCGAATTCATCATGGATTTTTCAATAAACAGCGAACAGAATCCTTTCTTGCCTGCAATACCGGTAATGGTATACGGTGGCTTTTTGCAGGTATCCTCTACAATCATAGTACCGTCTTCTTCCGGCGCATTGGTATTCTTAATGTTAATCGGGATTCCGGCTTTTCTGACAGGGAAAATCGCATCTTCATGAAGTACCGTAGCTCCCATGTAAGAAAGCTCTCTTAATTCTCTGTAGGTAATGGTGTCAATGGATTTGGGATTGTTGATGATTCTGGGGTCTGTTACCATAACGCCAGATACGTCTGTCCAGTTTTCATACAATTCCACATCTAATGCTCCCGCAATAATGGAGCCCGTAATGTCAGAGCCGCCTCTGGAAAACGTCTTGATTTCTCCGTTTTCTTTTGCGCCGTAAAAGCCGGGAACTACGGCTTCTGTCACGTCTTTCAGACGTTTCGCCACTAAAGCTTCCGTAATCTCTGCGTCAAACTGTCCGTTTCCGTCAAAGCGAATCATTTCTGCCGGGTCTATAAAGGTAAAGCCCAGATAGGCCGCCATAATTTTACCGTTTAAATATTCTCCTCTGGAAGCTGCATACTCTTCCCCAATCTGCCGTTTGAAGTTTTCTTCCAGAATTTTAAAATCCTCTTCCAAAGATAAAGACAATTCCAAACCGTCAATAATTTCCTGATAACGGCTTTTGATTTCTGCCAGCACCTTCTGAAAAATCTCTTCATTGGCGGCGCGGTAACATGCATACAATAAATCTGTCACCTTTGTATCTTCTGAAAAGCGTTTGCCCGGTGCAGAGGGTACCACATATCTTCTGGTTCCGTCTGCGCGGATGATTGCGCCTACCTTTTTAAACTGCTCCGCACTGGCCAGTGAACTTCCTCCGAACTTTACAACTTTCTTCATCTTATATCCTCCTCACATAATGCTGCATAGCATAAATAATAT
>DXFK01000051.1 GCA_019114495.1 Candidatus Blautia stercoravium | reverse complement strand
TTCAGGTGTATGGAAACAAAAATCAGGAGATACCTTATAAAATTACATGGGTGAAGAGACCGGACGTTCAGAAATATCTCAAATTAAAAGAGGACGATGCAGAACTTGGTTTCAGTATTTCCATAAACGGTGTATCAGGGCTTTGGGATTCCTGCACACAACTGGAAGTGTTTTTTTCAGATTCAGCAGAACGAGTACAGGTGTATAAAAAAGAATTTTCGGAAATTAAACAAAATTATATAAAAAGTCTGATTAAATACAGCATTGACGGCATTTCTTTTGCAGAAGATATGGTATTGGTTAGAGGATGGGCTCTTTATAAAAACGGTATTTGTCCCATTTATGTCCGGGACAGAGAAGGGCAGGAAATGGAATACACCCTGGAGCAGGAAATGAGACCGGATGTAAATGCGATTTTTTCCGTGCCTTCCGAGGTAAAGTGTGGGTTTTCTTTGAAATTTCACAAAAAATACTTGGACAGAGGAAATGTAACAGTCTTTTTCAAGGAGCCGGATTCTAAGGCAAATTATGTGCTGTCAGCCAGAAAACTGAGCTTTGAGAACAGTCGGTTTGGAAAATATTATCAGCAGCTCGGTCCCAGAATGATGAAACGAAACTTACAGTTTATACGGACACATGGAATGGGAGAGTTTAAAAAGCAGCTTGATATTAACATGAATCCCTCAAATCAGGGATATGGTTACTGGGCAAAGCTGCATAAGGTGAAGAAAGGGGAGCTGCGGCGTCAGAGGCAGGAAAAGTTTCCTTTTGAACCTTTAATTAGTATTGTGATTCCTCTTTATAAGACACCTTTAAACTATCTGGAAGAACTGCTGCAGTCCGTGGTAAGACAGACATATGAAAACTGGCAGCTTTGTCTCGCAGACGGAAGTCCGGACCATGCAGTGGAAGAATATCTGAAGCGAAAGTATAAAAAAGAATCCCGCATTACTTATGAGCGGCTGAAAAAGAATGGAGGAATTTCCGAGAACACCAATGAGGGATTAAAACTGGCAAAGGGCGAGTATATTATGCTCAGCGACCATGATGACGTATTGGAAGTTCATGCTTTGTATGAGATTGTTAAGGCGCTGAACAGTGACAGCAAGCCTCAGATTGTCTATACAGATGAAGATAAGGTGACCATGGATGGAAAGGAATATTTTGACCCCCATTTCAAGCCTGATTTTAACTGGGATTTGCTGAGAAGTAATAATTATATCTGTCATATTTTTGTGGTAGATAAGAAAATTGTAGATGAAATCGGAGAATTTCGGAAAGAATACGACGGTGCCCAGGATTTTGATTTTATTCTGCGCTGCTGCGAAAAAGCAGACAGTATTTATCATATTCCTAAAATTTTGTATCACTGGCGTTCTCATCCCAATTCCACAGCAGGAAATCCGGCCAGCAAGATGTATGCTTATGAGAATGGCAAAAGGGCTGTTCAGGCACATTATGAAAGAATCGGCCAGCCGGCTGAGGTTACCATGACGCCTTTCTGGGGAAGATATCGTTCCAGACTGTTGGTGCAGGGAACACCTATGGTTTCCATTGTTATACCAAATAAAGATCATATAGATGATTTGGACAGATGTCTGAAATCGATTTATGAGAAAAGCACCTACCGGAACTTTGAAATAATCATTGTGGAAAATAACAGTACACAGCAGGAAACCTTTGCTTACTATGCCCAGGCAGAACAGGTCAGAGAAAACCTGAAGGTGTTGTACTGGAAAGACCGGTTTAACTATGCGGCTATTAATAATTTTGGTGTGAAACAGGCAAAAGGTGAGTATCTTTTGTTCTTAAATAATGATGTGGAAGTTATTACGCCCGACTGGATAGAAGAAATGCTGGGATACTGCCAGCGAAAAGATGTGGGAATTGCAGGGGCAAAATTATATTATCCGAATGATACAGTACAGCATGCCGGAGTGGTTATTGGTATGGGAGCCGACCATGCTGCCGGACATGTGTTCTATGGAGTGGAAAGGAAGCGATTTACTTATGGAGGAAGGGCCAATTCCACACAGGATATCAGCGCTGTGACTGCCGCCTGTATGATGGTAAAAAAATCTGTGCATGAAAAAATAGGGGGCTTTGACGAGAAGTTTGAAGTTGCTTTTAACGATGTCGATTACTGCCTGCGAGTAAGAGAACTGGGACTTTTGGTGGTGTTCCAGGCTTTTGCAGAATTGTATCATTACGAGTCGCAGTCCAGAGGACTGGAGGATACAAAGGAAAAGAAAGCGAGATTCCAAAAAGAGGCAGAACTGTTCAGAACCCGCTGGAAGGAGATTCTGGAAAAAGGAGACCCGTACTATAATCCCAATTTGACTTTAAGACACAGTGACTGTTCGCTGAACTGGGATTAGGACAACAGGAGTAAAGGAGAACTGTATGAGTCGCGAGTTAATAGAAGCGGAGCGGGAACGTTTCAGCTTAAAAGAGGAGAATTGTTATCGGATTGAGGGAGCCTGGAAGAATGGATATGTGCCGAAAGTCTATGTGGATAAAGAACAGGTGACAGATATTTCTTATGTTGAACGGGAAGGACAGATGGAACTTTCCATAAAGATACCAGAGCATGCACAGCTTTATAAAAAAGTATATGTGTATGGGGTAAAAGGAGAAAACAGATATCTGTGGTTTTCTGAGCAGATGAAAAAAATTTTGAGAAAACAGAGGAAGCCGCAATATTTCATTGATTATGCAGACGTGGATTTTGAACAGCACAGATGTATGGTAAGCGGCTGGGCTGTGTATTCTGAACCTCTTGAAATTTATGTGGAAAACGAAAAGGGAGAACGAGCAGAGTTTTCTCTGGAACGCGTCAATCGTTCCGATGTGCAGCAGCAGTATCAGGAATGGGATGTGGGAAAAGAAAGCGGCTTCTTTCTGGATATTCCTTTTCGGGAAGAAAGAGGATTCCGGGTGGTGTTTTCGGCAGGAAAACAGCGGACAATCCGGTATGTTAGTCTGCAGAAGAGAAAGATTGCAGGGGAAAAGGCAGAGTATTACTGTCAGAAGGGCATCCATTATCTTAAGGTGCATGGGGTAGCAGGTTTTGCCAAAAAACTGATGAAAAAGGCGGAGGAATATAAGAATCGTCCGTATCCATATACCAGATGGTATCCAAAGCATATGCCTTCACAGGCAGAACTGGAAAAGCAAAGAGCCCATACTTTTGCCTATGCGCCCCTTATCAGTATCGTGATTCCCCTTTATAATACGCCCAAGCAGTATCTAAAAGAACTGCTGGATTCTGTCCAGGCGCAGACTTATGGAAATTTCCAGCTTTGTCTGGCCGATGGCAGTGACAACGGGGAAACAGAAGCGTATATCCGGGAGCACTACGGCAATGAGAAGCGGTTTGTATACCGCCGGCTGGAGAAAAATGATGGGATCTCCAGGAATACAAATGAAGCCATCAAAATGGCAGATGGGGATTTCATTATGTTTTCTGACCATGATGATACCCTTGCACCCAATGCGCTTTACGAAATCGTGAAGGAACTCAATGACTATCCGGAAACAGACGTGGTTTATACGGATGAGGATAAAGTCACCATGGATGGCAAGCGTTATTATGACCCGCATTTTAAACCGGATTTCAATCTGGATATGTTGCGGTGTAATAACTATATCTGCCATATTTTTGTAGTGAAACGGGAGATTATAGACCAGGTAGGGCTGCTGCGGAAAGAATATGACGGCGCCCAGGATTTTGACTTTGTACTCCGTTGCTGCGAAAAGGCAAATCGAATCGGTCATGTGGCAAAAATTTTGTACCATTGGCGAAACCATCCGGCATCTACGGCAGGAAATCCGGAGAGTAAAATGTATGCTTACGAGGCAGGAAGAGCTGCCGTACAGGCGCATTATGACAGACTGGGAATCCGGGCAGAGGTAAGTATGACTGAGCAGTGGGGAAGATACAGGACAAAGCTGTTTGCAGAGGGAACCCCTTTGGTGTCAATTATCATCCCAAACAAAGACCACAAAGCAGATTTGGAAAGATGTATCAGTTCTCTGTATGAGAAGACCTCTTATGATAATTTTGAAATTCTCATTGTGGAAAATAACAGCACAGGAAAAGAAATTTTCCGTTACTACAGAGAATTAGAGGAGACCCATGACAATATTCGTGTTCTTCGCTGGGAAGGCGCTTTTAACTATTCGGCAATTAACAACTATGCTGCAAAGGAATCAAAGGGAGAGTATCTGCTGCTTCTGAATAACGATATTGAAGTAAAGTCAGAAAACTGGATGGAAGAAATGCTCAGCTATTGTCAGAGAGAAGATGTGGGAATTGTAGGTGCAAAACTTTTGTATCCTAACGAAAAAATTCAGCATGCAGGTGTTATTATTGGGATGGGACCATCCCACACAGCCGGGCATATTTTCTATAATTTTCCAGGCGACCAGTTTGTTTATGCAGGAAGAACCCAGACAACACAGGATTTAAGTGCAGTAACAGCCGCTTGTATGATGACGAAAAAATCGCTGTATGAGGAACTTGGCGGGATGGATGAAGAATTCCAGGTGGCCTTTAATGATATTGATTTTTGTCTGCGGATGCGGGAGATTGGAAAACTGGTGGTATTCCAGGCGTACGCAGAACTGTATCATCATGAATCCCTGACAAGAGGATATGAGAACAGACCGGAAAATAAAAAGCGTTTTAAAGATGAAACCAGACGGTTTAAAAACAGGTGGAAGGATATACTCAGAAAGGGAGACCCTTATTATAATCCTAATTTCAGCCTGGACAGAAGTGATTGTGTGCTGAGTGAATAGAAAAAGAAATGTCACAGGATAGAAAACCTGCCGCAGTAAGCAGTGCCGGACTGCCCGGACTGCCTGCTGCGGCAGGTTTCTTTTTTTAAGAAGAGATTTTTTTCCGCTGTTTTTTGTTCTTTTCTTCTTTCTTTTTTCTTACATACTGCAAAAGTACATATACAAGTCCTGCGCAAAGCCCAGCAAAGATAAGAAGCATAGCGGGAAATACCAGCGGTGATATCAACTGTTTTTTTACTGTTCCCACTTTAAACATAGACATATCAGAAGTTGTGCGTGTTTCTACCTGCAAAGGAAAAGCGGCCGTGAGCTTTAAGATTTCCCGCCCCTGATAGGAGTAAGTCCGGGTTCTGGAAACCCCTTCGGTGTCCTGGTCTGTCACCAGCATGGAAGCAGTGCTTGCACCCTTTGGTAAGATAGCATATCCGTCAGGTTCTTCCGAATCCGGCGCTTTGAGCCAGTAGACCGGAAGTTTTTCAAAATTATCAAATCCGTAATCAAAAAGTTTGATAGTGTCTGTGAAGCGGTCGTTCCCTTCCGAGCGCATGACTACGCAGACAAGAGTCATATCGTCTCTGGTGGCTGCGGTGATCAGAGTGTTTCTGGCCGCTTCGGTATGCCCGGTCTTTCCGGCTATGGCGCCTTCATACTTATAATCTCCTTCTGTCAGAAGGGCGTTGTGGTTTTCCAGATTCCGGGGAGTAGAGGTCTTATTGGTTGCCGGAATGGTGTATTTGTCTGCGCCGGCGATTTTGCAGAAATTCTCATTTTTCACAGCCTCGGCAAGAATCAGAGCCAAGTCGTAGGCGGTTGTGTAATGATTGGGGTCAGGTAGACCATTGGCATTGACAAAATGGGTATTTTTGCAGCCCAATTCTGCAGCACGGGCGTTCATCATATCAGTGAATGCGCTGACGGAACCGGCCACCTCCACGGCCATCTGGGTACAGACTTCATTAGCAGAGGCCAGCATAATCGCATACAGACACTGCTCCACCGTCAGTTCTTCTCCCACCTGGGCATTAATCGTAGAGTTTCCCGGGGCCAAATCCGGCAGAATCACATCAGTAAAAGTAACCTTTTGGTTTAAATCATCTATGTTTTCCAAAATCAGAAGAGCAGTCATGGCCTTGGTGGTGCTGGCCGGGTAACGGATCTCATTCATGCCCTTGTCAAAGAGCACCTGTCCTGTAGACACTTCCATCAAAACACCTGACTCGTCTGCAATTTCCGGAGCTGAAGGCCAGGCTGAAACAGAAGAAGATGAGGCTTTGGTACTTTCCAGCTGTCCGGAATCCAAGTCTTTTTCAGCAAAAGCGGGGACCGTAGAAGTCATGGCTAATAAAAGTGCCAGCAGAGGGCACAATAACTTTTGAATCCTATGTTTTTTCTTCAAATATATTCCTCCTTTACGCAAATCAACCTTAGTATACCATATTCATGGTTTTCTTTAAACAGAAAATGTGTTAGAATAAGGCAGGAATTAGAAAACAAACAGTGAAAAATGCACTGAAATCCAGGTAAAGGCAGGTAGATTTTATGCCGAAGGGAAAGATAGAATGGGGAAAGCTGATGGGCAAGATGTCCCCTTATATGATACAGAAAGGTCTGAGGTATTTAAAGCACTACGGAGTAAAAGAATTCTGGGTGCGCCTTCATGAACGGTTTGAGCCGGAAGAAGTGCCTTACGGCCCCTGGTATGAGCAGTACATACCAACTAGAGAAGAACTGGAAAAACAAAGAAAGAAAAAGTGGAATCATGGTCCGAAAATCAGTATTATAGTTCCTGCATATAAAACGCCAGAGGCTTTTCTGCGTCAGATGATGGACAGCCTTCTGGCACAGACATACGCAAACTGGGAGCTTTGCATTGCCAACGCCAGCCCGGAAGATGCCTCTATGGAATATGTACTGAAACAATATGCGAAAAAAGACAGCAGGATTTTATGGAAAAAGCTGGAAGAGAACAGAGGCATAGCAGAGAATACCAATGAAGCCTTTGCCATGGCCACAGGGGAGTTTGTGGGGCTTTTAGACCATGATGATTTGCTGGCGCCTAACGCACTGTATGAGATTGCCGGGGCGTTAGAAACAGAATCTGATATTGACGTGCTTTATACAGATGAAGATAAAGTCAGAGGCGACGAGGTGCTGGAACATTTTCAGCCTCATCTGAAACCGGATTTTAATATAGACCTGCTGCGCTCCAACAATTACATCTGTCACTTTTTTGTGGTAAGAAAAGCCCTGCTTGAAAAAACAGGAGGATTCCGCAGAGAATACGACGGCGCCCAGGATTACGATTTTATTTTCCGCTGCACACAGGCAGCAGGGAAAATACACCATATTCCTGAAATTCTGTATCACTGGAGAACGCACCAGTCCTCCACTGCAGACAATCCGGAAAGCAAACTCTATGCTTTTGAAGCGGGGAAGAGGGCCATTGAAGAAAATCTGCGGCAGAACGGGCTGATTGGAGAAGTGAGCCATACAAAGGATTATGGATTTTACAGAGTAAAATACCCGGTACAGGGAGAACCGCTGGTATCCATTATCATTCCAAATAAAGATGCAAAAGAAGATTTGGAAAAATGTATCTGCTCTATTCTGGAAAAATCTAGCTATACGAATTATGAAATTTTGATTGTGGAGAATAACAGTACAGGGGAAGAAATCTTTTCCTATTACAAAAAACTCTCTGAAGATTCCAGAATTCGTCTGCTGCGGTGGAAGAGGGAATTTAATTATTCTGCTATTAACAATTATGGGGCAAAGAAGGCCAAAGGGGACTATCTGCTGTTTCTGAACAATGATACGGAAGTGATAAGCCCGGACTGGATAGAGGAAATGCTGGGCTTTTGCCAGCGGCCGGATACGGGAATTGTGGGAGCCAGACTGTACTTTGGAAATAATACCATTCAGCATGCCGGGACGGTTATTGGAATCGGCGGAATTGCAGGTCATATGTTTACAGATATGCCCAGAGAGCGATCCGGCTATATGCACAAAGCGGCGATTATACAGGATCTAAGCGCCGTGACAGCGGCCTGCATGATGGTGAAGCGGCAGGTGTTTGACGAGGTGCAGGGCTTTGAAGAACAGCTTTCTGTGGCCTTTAATGACGTGGATTTCTGTCTGCGGGTGCGGGAAAAGCAGTATCTGGTGGTTTATGACCCGTATGTGGAACTGTACCACTATGAATCGAAAAGCAGGGGCGCAGAGGACAGTAAAGAAAAAGTCCGCAGATTTCAGTCAGAAATCGAATTTATGCGCTGCCGGTGGGAAACCCTCCTGAAAAAGGGGGACCCCTATTACAATAAGAATCTGTCCTTGGTGAAATGGAATTATTCCCTGAAGCCAAAAGACTGAAAGGTTTAGAAAACATGTATGAAGTTTCAGTAATCATTCCGAATTTTAACGGAAAGAAATACCTGGAGAACTGTCTGAATTCCATGAGGAATCAGGACTGCGAAAATTTTGAAGTGATTCTGGTAGACAATGGCTCCGAAGACGGAAGTGTGGCTTATGTCCGGGAAACCTATCAGGAAGTAAAGGTCATAGCCCTGAAAGAGAACACGGGATTTTGCACGGCAGTAAATACAGGGATTAAAGCCAGTACCGGCAGTTATGTGATTCTTTTAAATAATGACACGGTTGCAGAGCCGTTTTTTGTGAGCAGCCTTTTAAAGAGCATGAAGAAACATCCCAGAGCTTTTTCCTGTCAGGCGAAAATGGTTCAAATGCAGGACCATGGGAAAATGGACGATGCAGGTAATTATTACTGCGCTTTTGGCTGGGCTTTTGCGGATGGAAAAGGCAGAAAGCAGGAGAATTATAATGTAGAAAAGAAAATATTTTCTGCCTGTGCAGGCGCGGCTGTTTATCGAAAGAAGGTACTGGATAAAATCGGACTTTTTGACCAGGAGCATTTCGCCTATCTGGAAGATTTGGATATTGGCTACCGGGCCAGACTTCATGGGTATGAGAACTGGTATTGTCCTAAAGCCGTAGTTTATCATGTAGGAAGCGGCACCAGCGGCTCAAGATACAATCTTTTCAAGGTGAGGTATTCTTCCAGGAATAACATTTATACGATTTATAAAAACATGCCTTTGTGGCAGATTGTGTTGAATTTTCCGCTGCTGCTTTTGGGCTTTGGTTGCAAGGCTCTGTTTTTTGCCAAAAAAGGTTTTGGAAAAGAATATCTGGCAGGAATCAAAAATGGCTTTGCGATTTCCAGAAAAAACCGTCAGAGAAAAGTAAAAGGCGTGGATTTTGTAAGCTGCCTGCGGATTCAATGGGAATTATACTGTAATATTATAAGATTTCTCAAAAAATAGAGGACTTGAGAGAAAGGAAAATAAGAACATGTGGAAAAAAGGTACTATATTATCAAGCAGAACATTTCTGCTGATTCTGCTGGATATACTGACCATACAGGTGTCTTCATTTTTGGGGCTTTTCGTAAGGTATGAGTTTCGTTTTAACAGTATTCCGGTGTATGAAATGGAGCAGGTGCTGTATTATCTGCTTCCCAATACCATTATGACGTTGGTGGTTTTTGCCATTGCCAAGCTTTACAGAAGCGTCTGGCATCACGCCAGTGCCAGTGAACTGGTGAATATTATTTTGGGGTGCGGAGCAGCATTTTTTATTCAGGTGACGGCAGCCGCTGTTTTAAAACCTGTGATTCCCCGTTCTTTTTATTTTATTTACTTTTTCGCCATGGTTATCGGTGTGAGTTGTACCAGATTCTCCTACCTAATTATTGGATTTTTGAAAGAATCTTTAAAAGAAATATCCAAGTCCGGAAAGAAGAGAATCAATGTAATGCTTATCGGCGCCGGAGCAGCCGGAAATTCCATTCTAAAAGAAACTCAGGAGAGCCGGTATCTGAATCTGAAGGTGAAATGTATCATAGATGACAATCCTGCCAAGAAGGGAAAATACCTTCGGGGCGTAGAAATCGTGGGGACCAGAGACAATATTCTGGATAAGGTGGGAGAATATAATATCGAGGAGATTATCGTTGCCATTCCCTCTCTGGGAAATGCAAAGATGAAGGAAATTTTAGATATCTGTAAGGAAAGCGGCTGTAAAATCAGAATTGTACCGGGAATCTATCAGTTTATTAATGGGGACGTCAGCGTTTCCAAGCTTCGGGAAGTCCGCATTGAGGATTTGCTGGGCAGAGAACCGATTGAAGTACAGTTGGATGAGATTATGGGCTATGTGCAGAACAAGACCGTTATGGTGACCGGAGGAGGAGGTTCTATCGGAAGCGAGCTTTGCCGTCAGATAGCTGCACACAATCCAAAGGCATTGATTATCGTAGATATTTATGAGAATAATGCGTATGAGATACAGCAGGAGTTGGTGCGGAAGTATCCTGATTTGAAACTCATTGTCCTGATTGCGTCGGTCAGAAATACACACAGAATGAACAATATCTTTGATAAGTACCGTCCGAATATTGTGTACCACGCAGCAGCCCATAAGCACGTTCCCCTCATGGAGGACAGCCCCAACGAGGCTATTAAAAACAACGTGTTCGGAACCTACAAGACTGCAGAGGCGGCAGACAGGTACGGGGTGGAGAAGTTCGTCCTGATTTCTACGGACAAGGCTGTAAATCCCACGAATATTATGGGGGCTTCCAAGCGTATGTGTGAGATGGTGGTACAGATGTTTGCCAGACATTCTAAAACGAATTTTGTGGCAGTGCGTTTCGGTAATGTTCTGGGCAGCAATGGCAGTGTGATTCCCCTGTTTCAGAAGCAGATTTCCGAAGGAGGCCCTGTTACCGTTACCCATCCCGATATTATCCGATACTTTATGACTATTCCGGAAGCCGTGTCCCTCGTGCTTCAGGCAGGCGCCTATGCAAAGGGCGGAGAGATTTTTGTTCTGGATATGGGCAAACCCGTGAAAATACTGGATTTGGCTACCAACCTGATTAAGCTGTCCGGGTATAAAGTGGGGGATGATATTCAGATTGAATTTACAGGTCTGCGTCCCGGTGAAAAACTTTATGAGGAACTTCTGATGAGTGAGGAAGGACTGCAGGATACGGCGAATAAAATGATACACATAGGAAAACCCATTGAATTTGACGAAGAAGAGTTCAGGCAGCAGCTTGCGGAGCTGGGAGAACTGAGCCGGAATGACTCTCCTCATATCAAGGAAGCGGTACAGAAAGTCGTACCAACCTATGTGATTACCACTAACGGTGCCAAGACACAGGAATAGACGGCATTCTCCGGCAGGAGTATGAACAAGCCAGACAATATACGGAAAACTTACCTTCCTGGAAGGAGAAGAAAGCGGTATATACCCACAACGGACTGCGTATTGTTAAGCTGTCTGATTAAGAAGGGAAGAATAGGAATTGCGTTTTTTAAAAAATTGTGATATATTATTAAGAACTTATTAACTAATCTCAGCTATAGAGGGTGATAAAACCTTGATAAAAGAAAACCAGAAGCATTTTAACCGCCTGCAGGTGCTGCTAGATGCTTTTGTGCTGCTATTTTCTTATGTGGCAGCATGGGTAATTAAGTTTCAAATAATCAGCAGTGACGATGGAGCGTTGTCCCTTCGCACATATATGATTGCTTTGCCCATTACCGTGTTGGTGTATTTGGGCTTATACTATTTGTTCAGTCTGTATACGCCCAAGCGGGTACAGGGCAGACGGCTGGAACTGTGGAATATTGTAAAAGCGAATACAGTAGGAATTGCTTTGTTTTTGGGCGTATTGTACCTGATTAAAATGATGCATTTCTCCCGTGAAATGCTTTTTATTTTTTATGTGATTAATATTTGTCTGGAGGCCATAGCCAGAAATCTTATCCGCTATTTTCTCCGCAGTATGCGCCGGAAGGGATACAATCTGAAGCATATTGTGCTGGTAGGATACAGCAGGGCGGCAGAAGAGTATATTGATCGGATTCTGGAAAATCCCCAGTGGGGATATAAGATAAGAGGAATTCTGGATGATCATATAGAAGCAGGAGCTGAGTACAAAGGCATTAAGGTTCTGGGAAAGCTAGACAACCTGATGATTATTCTTCCGGAAAACCGGTTGGATGAAATTGCCATTACTCTGGGGCTGAGTGAGTATGCCAGACTGGAAGAAATTGTAAATTTATGCGAAAAGTCCGGTGTACACACCAAGTTTATTCCGGACTACAATCGGATTATTCCCACCAAGCCTTATACAGAGGATATTCTGGGGCTTCCGGTGATCAATATCCGGCATGTACCGCTGACCAATACGTTTTACGCAGCTATAAAACGTCTTATGGATATTGTTGGGGCAATTGTTGCCATTATTTTGTTTTCGCCCGTTATGCTGTTTTCTGTGATTATGATTAAACTCACATCACCGGGACCCCTGATTTTCAAGCAGGAGAGAGTGGGACTGCACAATCATACGTTTATGATGTACAAATTCCGCTCCATGGATGTACAGCCGCCGGAAAAAGAGAAAACAAAATGGACAGTAAAGGACGACCCTCGTGTGACGAATTTCGGAAAGTTCATGCGAAAAACCAGCATTGATGAACTGCCGCAGCTTTTTAATGTGCTGAAGGGAGAGATGAGTCTGGTAGGGCCGAGGCCGGAACGCCCGTTTTTTGTGGAGAAATTCAAAGAGGAGATTCCAAGGTATATGATTAAGCACCAGGTGCGTCCGGGACTGACCGGATGGGCTCAGGTGAATGGATATCGAGGAAATACTTCCATCAGAAAAAGAATAGAATATGATTTGTACTATATAGAAAACTGGACACTGGGACTGGATGTAAAGATACTGTTTTTAACCATATTTAAGGGCTTTATTAACAAGAATGCTTACTAGTGAAGATAAAAGGGGAACAAAAATGTCTAAAATGAAAAAAAAGAACAGACACATAGGACGCAAGATTCTGTTTGGAGTGGAAATACTGGTACTGGTATTACTGGTCGGTGCTTTGTTTGTGTATGCGCAGATTAATAAGAAAATGGATAAACTCAACCTGAAAGACGAAGATGGAGAAGACATTCAGGTGCAGATGAACGAAAACATAGCGGGAAATGAGGTTCTTGAAAATTATACCAATATTGCGCTTTTCGGCATTGACAAAAGGGATACAGACGGCGGATACGGAAACAGCGATACAGAAATGATTGCCAGTATCAACAACAAAACCAAGGAGATTCGTCTGGTGTCTTTGTACCGTGACACTTACCTTCGAGTAGACGAAGATTCAGAAGGCAATGGGATTTATAATAAATGCAATGCAGCCTTTAACATCGGCGGACCGGAGAAAGCGATTTCCATGATGAATACCAATCTGGACTTGGATATTGAGAACTATGTGGCAGTGGACTTTAAAGCTATGGCAACAGTGGTTGACTGTCTGGGAGGTCTGGATGTTCCTTTAAGTTATGAAGAAATCATTCATACCAACAATCACTGTGTGGAAACTTCAGAACAGACAGGCATGGACTATGAGCCGATTCCGTTACCGGAAGAAAAACCGGAAAATCAGGCGGAAATCTTGGGCACATATCATTTGAATGGTGTACAGGTAACGGCTTACTGCCGTATTCGTCAGACAGCGTCTATGGATATGGGACGTACGGAAAGACAGAGAAAAGTGCTATCCATGATGACAGAGAAAGTAAAGAAGTCCAGCTTGACTACGCTTACGAAAATTTTGGATGAAGTCTTCCCTTTGATTCAGACAAACTTTTCCAAATCTGAACTGATAAAGCTGGGAACCAATCTTCTGGCTTATAAATTTGGAGAAACCACAGGATTTCCGGTAAGCTACGTTATGGGAGCTGAGGTGACGAAGCCGGTAACCGGGCTGGACTGCCTGATTCCCACTACCCTGGAGGTCAATGTAAGATATCTGCACGACTTCCTGTTTGCATCAGAATCCTACGAGCCTTCGGATACTATCAAGATAAGAAGTGAGTTTGTGGCAGATAAGACGGGATTTGGCAATGCTTCGGTGACAAAGGAATGGCAGTATCTCATAAAAGAAGATACGGATTCTTCTGGGCAGACAGCAGGTGGAGAGAGTAATACGAATCATTCCCAGACTTATTCCCAAGATAACGGGTACACGGATGAAAATAATCAGGAAGAATATAGTGATGACGGCAGTTACGATGTAGGTGATGAATGATTTTAGAAGAAAGGGCTGTTGCATTAAGAGAATAGGACTTAATGCGGCGGCCTTTGCTGTTATATGAGAAAGGAGATTCTGAAAAATGACAGTAACAGTGATTGTGCCAACCTATAAGCCGGACGGGAAATTTCTTCAGCTTATGAACATGCTGAAAAGACAGACCTGCAAGGCAGACCAAATTCTGATTATGAATACGGAGGAGCGATACTGGAAAAATAGTTTTATGGAAGGTGTGGACAACTGGGAGGTACATCATCTTTCCCGTACAGCGTTTGACCATGGAAAAACGAGAGGAGAAGGAGCAAAGTTTGCAGACAGTGAAATTCTGGTTTACTTTACCCAGGATGCAGTTCCTGTTGATGAAAAACTTTTGGAAAACCTGCTGGAACCTTTTCGCAATCCACAGGTGGGAGCCGCTTATGCCAGGCAGCTTCCCGCAGATGACTGTAAAATCATTGAGAGGTACACCAGAAGCTTTAACTATCCGGATACAAGCCGGATAAAGACCAAAAAAGATATTCCGGAACTGGGAATCAAGACTTATTTCTGCTCCAATGTGTGTGCGGCTTACCGTAGAAGTGTTTACGAAGAAATGGGAGGCTTTGTTACCAGAACTATTTTTAACGAAGATATGATTATGGCATCGCAGATGATACAGGCGGGCTACGGGGTGGCTTATGCTGCAGAGGCCAGAGTCGTGCACTCTCATAATTATGGGTATATGCAGCAGCTTAGGCGCAACTTTGATTTGGCAGTGTCCCAGGAGGACCATCCGGAAATTTTCGCTTCCATATCTTCAGAAAGCGAAGGGATTCGTCTGGTCAAGAGTACGGCAGTTTATCTTATAAAACAGGGAAAACCATGGCTGATACCGGATCTGATACTCAGCAGCGGATTTAAATATCTGGGATACAAGGCTGGAAGAAGCTATAAGCGTCTGCCGTCTTCCTGGGTGCGTCGGCTGACCATGAATCCGGCTTACTGGGAAAAAAGATAAAAACAGTGGTTTTTTCACGGTTTGTTTTCTTTTTTATCACAATTTGAACACAATTGATTGGTAGACTTAGTCTTGTAAAAAGGAAAAAGAAAAAATGAAACACAGGAAAGGGAGTTGTAATTATGAGTGAAGAATATAATACTAATATAAATACTCAGGGAAATGACCCTGAAAAAGAGCAGGAGACAGCAGCTGTGCAGGAAGAAAAAAAGGAAAATTCCGCAGTAACCGGTATGGAGCCGGGAAAAGCACCTACAGCAGAAAATCCCTATTATGCATACTCCTATAAAAGAGATGCAGAAAACAAAGAAGAGAAAGAAAAGAGGTCTGCAGAGGACAGCAGCACACAGCATACGGGGACGCAGAAAGGACCTTACAGTTCCTATCATTTCAGCCCTGTACCCCCAGAGCCAAAGAGCAAAAAACACCAGAAGAAACCAATGGCGATGGGCAAAAAATTCGGTCTGTTGGTTGCGGCAGCAGCAGTCTTTGGAATTGTGGCAGGCGGTACTTTCCAGGCTGTAAACTATGTTGGAGATAAAATGTTTCCGGGAGAAACTACGAAAATTGAAAGTACGGCAACCACACAGAGCAGTTCGGCAACTGCAAAAGGTGTCAGCACTTCACAGGGCGGCGAAAGCGTAGCAGAGGTGGCAAAAAATGTAATGCCCTCTATCGTGTCCATTACAGGTATCAGTGTACAGGAAATTCCAAATTACTTTGGATTCGGTACACAGCAGTATCAAGGCCAGAGCAGTGGTTCCGGCATTATCGTAGGACAGAATGATACAGAACTTCTGATTGCTACAAACAATCATGTAGTAAAAGATGCCAATAGCCTGACAGTATGCTTTACAGACCAGGATGGCAATGCAGTGACAGCTAATGATTTGGAAAATACCAGTGCAGAGAGCAGTGACAGCAGCACAGAACTGGAAAACGGTACAGCCGTGGCAGCGCAGATTAAAGGTACGGATTCAGACAATGACCTTGCTGTCATTTCCGTAAAACTTTCCGATATCCCGAAAGACGTATTAAGCCAGATTAAAGTGGCAACTTTAGGTGATTCTGATTCTCTGACTGTAGGAGAACAGGTAGTGGCTATTGGTAACGCTTTAGGATACGGCCAGTCTGTAACCAGCGGTTATGTAAGCGCACTGAATAAAAAGGTAAGCTCCGAAAATGCCAACAGTACTTTTATTCAGACAGATGCAGCTATTAATCCGGGCAACAGCGGCGGCGCTCTGCTGAATATGAAAGGCGAAGTCATTGGTATCAATTCAGCTAAAATTGCGACCGATGAAGTAGAAGGTATGGGATTTGCCATTCCGATTTCTAAGGCAGAACCGATTCTGGATAATCTGATGAGCAAAAAGACAAGAGAAAAAGTAGAGGACGAAAACAAAGCAGCTTATTTGGGAATCACATGCAAAAACGTAACTTCAGAGGCTTCTGAAATGTATAACATGCCGGTTGGCGTCTTTGTAGACAGCGTTGTAGAAAATGGCCCTGCTGAAGAGGCCGGATTAAAAGCTGGTGACATTATCCGCAAGATTGACGGAACAAGTGTGGAAACGTACGATAATCTGGTAAGTCAGTTAGAATATTACGAAGCTGGTGAAAAGATTGAATTTGAAATTTCCAGAGCAGACGGCGGAGAGTACAAAGACCAGACCATTACAGTAACACTGGGAGCAAAGAAGGATGCACAAACCAGCACGGATAATAACAGCAGAATAGGTAATAATTGATCATATGTTTATAAAAAGTATGGCAGTTTCTCTCAACATCGGGGAAACTGCCATATTTTTGACTTCTCCTTTGAAACTAAAAACCGTTTATAAAAAGTTTACTTGTGAGCATTCCCGATTTGTGATAAGATACCCACAAACAGATGATACAGCGGAAAAACAGAAAAAGGCGGTAACAGATATGTCAGATGATAAAGAATATTTAGATACAACTACAAGTTCTGATACTCCAAAGGAAAAGGAGAAGAAGGACGAATTTGAAAAAGTATGTTTTATGTGCAGAAGACCGGAGAGCAAGGCTGGGAAAATGATTGACCTGCCAAATAATATCCATATCTGCACAGATTGCATGCAGAGAAGTTTCGATACCATGAACAATACCAATATCAATTATGAGGAACTGATGAAAAACATGCCGAACATCAGCATGATTGATTTGAATTCTCTGCAGAATCAGATTCCACAGAGACAGAAAGTAAAGAAAAAACAGGAGCAGCCAAAGGAAAAAACAGCACAAAAGGTGTTTGATATCAAAAGTATTCCGGCTCCTCACAGGATTAAGGCAAGCCTGGATGAATACGTTATCGGACAGGAATATGCCAAAAAAGTTATGTCTGTAGGCGTTTACAATCATTACAAACGTGTCTTTGCAGATATGGCGGATGATGTGGAAATCGAAAAATCCAATATGCTGATGATTGGACCAACCGGAAGCGGTAAAACTTATATGGTAAAAACTCTGGCCAGACTCTTGGATGTACCTTTGGCCATTACAGATGCAACCTCCCTTACAGAAGCAGGCTATATTGGCGATGATATCGAGAGTGTAGTCAGTAAACTTCTGGCAGCAGCAGACAATGATGTGGAGAAAGCAGAGCACGGCATTATTTTTATTGATGAGATTGATAAGATTGCCAAGAAAAAAAATACCAATCAGCGTGATGTCAGCGGGGAAGCGGTGCAGCAGGGTATGCTGAAGCTTCTGGAAGGCAGTGAAGTAGAAGTTCCGGTGGGAGCCAACAGCAAAAATGCCATGGTGCCTCTGGCTACGGTAAATACCAAAAACATTCTCTTTATCTGCGGCGGCGCTTTTCCGGATTTGGAAGAAATCATCAAGGAACGTCTGAATAAGACGGCTTCCATTGGTTTCCAGGCGGATTTGAAGGATAAATACGACCATGACAATAAGATTCTTGAAAAGGTAACCGTAGAGGATTTGAAAAAGTTTGGTATGATACCGGAATTTCTGGGTCGTATGCCGATTATCTTTACTTTAAGCGGTCTGGACAGAGATATGTTGGTGGAAATCCTTAAAGAGCCGAAAAATGCCATTTTAAAGCAGTATCAGAAGCTGTTGGCTCTGGATGAGGTGAAGTTAGAGTTTGAAGACGGTGCGCTGGAAGCCATTGCAGATATGGCCATGGAGAAACATACAGGTGCCAGAGCCCTGCGGGCGATTCTGGAGGAATATATGCTGGATATTATGTATGAGATCCCCAAAGATGATAATATCGGGGAAGTGGTTATTACAAAAGATTACATTACCCATTCAGGAGGTCCGAAAATTTTATTGAGAGGACAGGAGCCGGCACAGATAGAAATGAAATAGAAATAGAAAATAAAAAATATCTGGGGCCTAAATCTGATTTTTATGCCGCAGATATTTTTTTGTTAAGTCAAAGACCTGTATTTTTTCGTCTGAAGACAAAAAAAGATGCAGGAGATGGGACTTGAACCCACACGATATTGCTACCACAGGCACCTGAAGCCTGCGCGTCTGCCAATTCCGCCACTCCTGCATTTCTTTATGTTGTTCTGTGCTCTCTCAAGCACAAGACATATAATACACGAATACTTCTGAAATGTCAACACTAAATTTTAAAAAAATTAAAAAAATTTTTGGGGAGATTTTCGAGAATTTTCAAACAAGAAAAGGTTGAAAATTATCAGGTGTTGTGATACACTTTTTACAATTTGGGGAATTTTAAGGCTTTATGCCATCAGAAAGGAAGACAGGTGAGAGAATGAAAGCATTTTTGATACTGGAAGACGGTACCGTCTTTGAAGGAACCAGCATTGGCTCTACAAAGGAAGTCATCAGTGAGATTGTCTTTAATACTTCTATGACAGGGTATCTGGAGGTTTTGACAGACCCTTCTTATGCCGGACAGGCAGTCTGCATGACGTATCCTTTGATTGGAAATTATGGCATTTGCCATGAAGACCAGGAATCTTTAAGACCTTGGCCGGACGGCTACATTGTAAGGGAGTTATCCCGTATTCCAAGTAATTTCAGAAGTGAAGATACCATTCAGAACTTTTTAAAGAAATATGATATACCGGGAATCGCAGGTGTGGATACCAGAGCCCTGACCAGAATTCTGAGAGAAAAGGGAACTATGAACGGTATGATTACCACAAATGCGGCCTATAATTTAGAAGAAATCCTCCCACGCCTGAAAGCGTATACCACAGGGAAGGTTGTGGAAAAGGTAACCTGCACAGAATCCCATGTACTGGAGGGCAGCGGCAAAAAAGTAGCTTTGCTGGACTTTGGTGCGAAGGACAACATTGCCCAGTCTTTAAACGAAAGAGGCTGTCAGGTAACGGTTTATCCTGCCTTTACTTCAGCAGAAACCATTTTAAATTCCAATCCGGACGGCATCATGCTGTCAAATGGTCCCGGGGACCCGAAGGAATGTACTTCTATTATAGAAGAAGTAAAGAAACTGTATGAGTCAGAGGTGCCCATTTTTGCTATCTGTCTGGGACACCAGCTTATGGCACTGGCTACAGGAGCAGATACAAAGAAAATGAAATATGGACACAGAGGCGGCAATCACCCGGTAAAAGATTTAGAAACCGGAAGAGTTTACATTTCTTCCCAGAATCATGGTTATGTAGTGGATACAGAAACCTTAGATCCGGAAATTGCAGTTCCGGCCTTTGAAAATGTCAACGATAAGACAAATGAAGGACTCAAATATACTGGAAAAAATATTTTTACCGTGCAGTTCCATCCGGAAGCATGCCCGGGACCACAGGACTCCGGTTATTTGTTTAACAGATTCTTAAAAATGATGGAGGTGAACCGATAATGCCAAAGAACCCGGAAATTAAAAAAGTATTGATGCTGGGCTCAGGCCCTATTGTCATTGGACAGGCGGCAGAATTTGACTATGCAGGTACACAAGCCTGCCGTTCTCTGAAAGAAGAGGGGGTTGAAGTTGTACTGTTAAACTCCAATCCGGCCACCATTATGACAGACAAAGACATTGCAGATAAGGTCTACATTGAGCCTTTAACCGTAGAAGTAGTAGAACAGCTGATTCTCAAGGAAAAACCAGACAGCGTTCTGCCTACACTGGGCGGACAGGCAGGTCTGAATCTGGCTATGGAACTGGAAGAGCGCGGATTCTTAAAAGAACACAACGTGCGCCTTATCGGAACTACCTCAGAAACCATTAAGAAAGCAGAAGACCGTCAGGAATTTAAAGATACCATGGAGAAAATCGGTGAGCCTATCGCCGCTTCTTTAGTGGTAAGAAACGTGGAAGACGGTATTGCCTTCAGCAATAAAATCGGCTACCCGGTGGTGCTGCGTCCGGCTTACACTCTTGGAGGAAGCGGCGGTGGTATTGCCAACAACGAAGAAGAACTGGTAGAAATTCTGGAAAACGGTCTCAGGCTTTCCCGTGTAGGAGAAGTTCTGGTGGAGCGCTGTATTGCAGGCTGGAAAGAAATCGAGTACGAAGTTATGCGCGACGGTGCAGGAAACTGTATTACCGTATGTAATATGGAAAACTTGGACCCGGTAGGTGTACACACAGGCGACAGTATTGTTGTGGCTCCTTCCCAGACACTGGGTGATAAAGAATACCAGATGCTCAGAACCTCTGCACTTAATATTATTACAGAACTCGGCATTACAGGTGGATGTAACGTGCAGTATGCCTTAAATCCAGACAGCTTTGAATACTGTGTTATTGAGGTAAATCCCCGTGTATCCCGCTCTTCTGCCCTGGCTTCTAAAGCCACAGGCTATCCCATTGCCAAGGTGGCGGCTAAGATTGCCCTGGGTTATACCTTAGACGAAATCAAAAATGCAGTAACAGGAAAGACGTATGCCAGTTTTGAACCTATGCTGGACTACTGTGTCGTAAAGATTCCGAGACTGCCTTTCGATAAATTCATCAGTGCTAAGAGAACACTGACCACACAGATGAAGGCTACCGGAGAGGTTATGAGTATCTGCAATAACTTTGAAGGCGCTTTGATGAAAGCAATCCGTTCGCTGGAGCAGCATGTGGACAGCCTTATGTCCTATGATTTTACAGGACTTACAGAAGAAGAATTGAGAGAGCAGCTTCATATTGTAGACGATATGCGTATCTGGAGAATTGCAGAGGCTGTGCGCCGGGGCATTACTTACCAGGATATTCATGCAGTGACAAAAATTGACATCTGGTTTATTGATAAAATTGCCATTCTCGTGGAGATGGAGCAGGCATTAAAGAAAGAAGAATTAACCGAAGATTTATTAAGAGAAGCTAAACGCATGGAATTCCCGGACAACGTCATTGCAAAGCTTACCGGAAAAACAGAGGAAGAAATCAAAGAACTGCGTAAAAAGTGGGATATCACAGCTGTATACAAAATGGTAGATACCTGTGCAGCGGAATTTGCAGCGGTGACACCGTATTATTATTCCGTATACGGCGGGGAAAACGAAGCAGATGGAAAGACAGAGAAGAAGAAGGTTCTGATTCTGGGTTCCGGTCCTATCCGTATCGGTCAGGGTATTGAGTTTGACTTCTGTTCCGTACACTGTACCTGGGCCTTTGCTAAGGAAGGTTATGAGACTATTATTATCAACAATAACCCGGAAACCGTAAGTACGGACTTTGATATTGCAGATAAGCTGTATTTTGAGCCATTGACACCGGAAGATGTGGAAAACGTGGTGAATATTGAGAAACCGGACGGTGCAGTAGTGCAGTTCGGCGGACAGACAGCTATTAAGCTGACTGAAGCCCTGATTAAAATGGGTGTGAAGATTCTGGGAACCTCTGCAGAAAACGTAGATGCGGCAGAGGACAGAGAATTGTTTGACTCCATTTTGGAAGAGTGTCATATTCCAAGACCAAAGGGTCATACCGTATATACAGCCGAGGAAGCGAAAAAGGCAGCCAATGAACTGGGATATCCGGTACTGGTGCGTCCTTCGTATGTACTGGGCGGACAGGGAATGCAGATTGCCATCCATGACAAGGACGTGGAAGAGTATATCGGTATTATCAACCGCATTGCACAGGAACACCCTATCCTGGTTGATAAATATCTCCAGGGAAAAGAAATCGAAGTAGATGCAGTATGCGACGGCGAAGATATTTTGATTCCCGGTATTATGGAACATATCGAGCGGGCAGGTATCCATTCCGGAGACAGTATTTCCGTATATCCGGCCCGTACGATCAGTGAAACCGCAAAGAAAACCATTGAAGAATATACCAGAAGACTGGCTAAATCCCTTCATGTGCTGGGGATGATTAACATCCAGTTTATTGTGTGCGGAGAGGAAGTTTACGTTATTGAGGTAAATCCAAGATCCAGCCGTACCGTACCTTACATCAGCAAAGTAACGGGTATTCCCATTGTGCCTCTTGCAGCAAAGGTAATTCTGGGACATAAGCTGAAAGATTTGGGATACACACCGGGCTTACAGCCGGAGGCAAGACACTATGCAGTGAAAATGCCGGTATTCTCCTTTGAGAAAATCCGGGGCGCGGACATAAGCCTGGGACCGGAAATGAAATCTACAGGAGAGTGTCTGGGTATTTCCGAAAGCTTTAATGAAGCTCTGTATAAGGCCTTCTTAGGTGCAGGTATCCACCTTCCGAAGCATAAAAACATGATTATTACAGTAAGGGATGAGGATAAAGGCGATATTATTCCTATTGCCAGACGTTTTGAAGCGTTGGGATATAAAATTTACGCTACACGCAGTACTGCAAAAGTGTTAAATGACAACGGTGTAAAAGCTATCCGAACCAATAAAATTGAACAGCCTTCTCCAAACCTGATGGATTTGATTCTGGGACATAAGATTGACTTAGTCATTGATACACCGTCTCAGGGTGTGGAGAAAGCAAAAGACGGATTTATTATCCGCAGAAATGCCATTGAAACGGGAGTCAACGTTTTGACAGCTCTGGATACGGCAGAGGCTCTTGTAACCAGTCTGGAAAATACAGACATTGAGAAACTGGAACTCATTGATATTGCCGAAATTTAAAGGAGCAGGGCATGGATTTTATCGAATTATTAAAGGTTATCTTCCTGGGAATCGTAGAAGGTATCACAGAGTGGCTGCCAATCAGCAGCACGGGACATCTGATTCTGGTGGAAGAGTTTGTAAAGCTGGATGTCAGCAAGGATTTCTGGGAAATGTTTATGGTGGTCATTCAGCTTGGCGCCATTATGGCAGTGGTTGTTCTGTATTGGAATAAGATATGGCCTTTCCAGAATAAGAAGCCCAAACATGAAAATGTAACAAAGATTGAGAAGGCAGCAGGCTTTGTGTGCCGCTTTACTAAGATAGACAAAATGGTCATGTGGTTTAAAATTCTGGTTTCCTGCCTTCCTGCCATTATCATCGGACTGCCCTTTGATGATTTTATTGAGGAAAAGTTCAACAACTGGTTTGTTGTGGCTGTCATGCTGATGGTGTATGGCGTACTGTTCCTTTTGGTGGAGGACTACAATGAAAAAAGAACGGTAAAGGTAGATTCCATTGCGGATATTTCCTGGAAGATGGCGCTGTGTATCGGTATCTTCCAGGTGCTGGCCCTGGTACCGGGTACCTCCCGTTCCGGTGCAACTATTATCGGCGGAATCCTTCTGGGCGCTTCCCGTACCGTGGCGGCAGAATACACCTTTTTCCTGGCCATCCCTGTAATGTTTGGGGCAAGCCTTTTAAAGATTGTGAAGTTCGGTCTGGCTTTTTCCGCTCAGGAACTGATTGTTTTAGGTGTGGGAACTCTGGTATCTTTTCTGGTTTCCATTCTCGCTATCAAATTCCTGATGGGATATATTAAGAAGCATGACTTCCGTGTATTCGGCTGGTACCGTATTGTGCTGGGCGTTGTGGTAATGCTGTATTTTACTATTTTTAAGTAGCTGTAATACGGGAAATCCGGTACAGAAGCAGAGGTATCTGTATGAAAAGTTATGATAAAAAAGTATTAGACCTGTCCATGGAGGCAGGTCGTATTCTTCTGGACGCAGGTGCGGAGATTTTTCGCGTAGAAGAGACGATTGAAAGAATTTCCAGGGCCTTTGGTATAGAAAAGTGCAGCCCTTTTGTTATGAGCACGGGGATTTTTCTCACGGCAGAAAATGAAGAGGGGGAGATTTATGCCAGCGTAAAGCATATCCCCATTCAGGGCGCTAAACTCTATCGGGTGGCGGCGGTCAATCAGCTTTCAAGAGAAATTGTGGAAGGAAAGTATACCTTAGAAGAGGCGGAGGAGCGTCTGGAAATTATTAAAAATATGCCGGGAAAACGTCCATTGGTGCGGATTCTTTCAGCAGGACTGGGTTCCGGCAGCTTCTGTTATCTGTTGGGAGGAAAGTTTACGGACATGTTTGCTGCTTTTCTGTCCGGCTTACTTTTATATGCAATTCTGGTCATTATGGATAAAAGGGAGAAAAAGACTTCCAAAATCGTGATAAACTGTATTGGCGGTTTTTGTGTCTCCCTTTTTGCAGTGCTTTTTTACCGCCTGGGACTTGGAAATGCGCCTGGAAAAATTCTGGTAGGCTCTGTCATGCCCCTGGTTCCCGGTGTCTCTTTGGTCAATGCAGTCCGGGATTTTGCGGAAGGTAACTATATTGGCGGCGGAGTGCGCTTTTTGGATGCTCTTATGGTGGCTCTGGGGATTTCTCTGGGCGTGGGTCTGATGTATATTTTATACTATCGCTTAACGGGAGGAATCATCTTATGATATGGGAAGGGCTTTTGCAGTTTTTGGCCGCGGGCTTCGGAACCATGGCGTTTTCCGTTTTGTTTTCCGTGCCAAGAGAGCATTATCCCCTGTGCGGTTTCATTGGCGGTGCAGGCTGGTTTATCTGCTGGGGGATGATAAATATTTTTCATACAGGAGCCGTGGAGGCCAATTTTGCAGCCACAATTTTTATTACCCTGGCTTCCAGAATCGGAAGCACGGTAAAGAAATGTCCGGTAACCCTGTTTCTCATTGCTGGAATATTTCCTGAGGTGCCGGGAATCGGTATTTACAGAACCATTTATTACAGTATGCTGGACAATCGGGAACTGAGTCTGCTTTATGGACGAGAGACATTGGGAATTGCCATTGCTATGGTGCTGGGTATTATTCTGGTGTTTGAAATTCCCCAGAAGACGATTAACAGAATCTTTGGAAAAAATAGAAAAGCCTGCGGCAGTTCTTAAGCTTTCTACCGCAGGCTTCTTTTTATGCCGTAATAATAGTACCTGTTTTTTCAAGATATCCTTCTTTTGCTTTTCCAATAGACGTAATGACAGCAGTGCGTCCCGGTTTTCCTTCTACAAATTCGATGGAAGCCTGAATTTTAGGAAGCATGGTGTTGTCCTCAAAATGTCCTTCCTCCATGTAGGCCTTCAGTTCGCTGACAGAAACTCTGCCCAGCTGCTTTTCTGTCTCAGAATGATAGTTGACAGAGGCATTTTCCACACTGGTGAGAATCAGAAGTTCGTCCGCGTCCAAAAGGCAGGCAAGTTTACCGCTGATAAGGTCTTTTTCAATGACTGCGCTGGCTCCGGTCAGTTCTTCGTCCTGCTCTAAAACAGGAATACCGCCGCCGCCGGCTGCAATAACAATCTGGCCCGCGTCAGACAGAGCCTTAATGGCATCAATTTCAATAATTTTTTCCGGAAAGGGCGCTGCCACAATACGGCGGTAGCCGTTTTCTGTCTTAGTGACATAGTTTCCTTTTTTTTCTTCGTTTTCCGCTTCCTCTTTTGTCAGAGTTCTTCCGATGACCTTTACAGGTTCGTGGAAAGCGTCATCGTAAGGATCTACGGTTACCTGGGTCAAAATGGTGCTCACTGGTTTATAGATACCTCTTCTGAGCAGTTCAGCCCTGAGGGCATTCTGAATGTCATATCCAATGTAGCCCTGGCTCATAGCAGAACATACGGACATAGGCACTGCTGTATAAGCCGGATGTACCTTGCCAAACTCATTCATGGCTGTATGTATCATGCCGATTTGGGGTGCATTGCTGTGGGTAATTACAATATCGGCACCGGCTTCTACCAGGTCTGCAAGAACCTTTGCTGACTCTTTTAACGCTTCCTTCTGTTCCGGAAGGGTGGTACCCAGTGCTCTGTGGCCTAAAGCGACCACTACTTTTTTTCTGGTCATAATCTGATCCCTCTTTCTTTCAAATAAAAACTTATAGAAAGATTATATCCATTCCCCGCCGGAAAAGCAATAGAAAAAACCCGATACCGAAGTACCGGGCTTTTTCAACTTGAGGGGGGAGATAGTGAGTGGTTTATCAACTATCCAAGACTTATTATAAGGAGAAAATGTTAGTAAAATATGTCTGTTTTATAAAAAAAGTGGGAACTTTTTGAATAAATTTTAAAACGTTTCTATCCCAAATAGGCTTTTAAGAGCAAAAAGGTGTTTTTTACACCGTCGATGTGGCTTCTCTCATAGCCGTGGGAAGCGTAAACACCGGCGCCTATGAGTCCGTGGCGGACGTCATATCCGGCCCGCAGAGCAGCTTCAGCATCAGAACCGTAGTAGGGATATACGTCAACGGCGAAATCCAGATTTTCTTTTCTGGCGGCTTCTATGAGACTGCTGACTAAGTCATAAGTGTAAGGGCCGCCGCTGTCCTTGGCACAGATAGAAACCTGATATTCTTTACATTCCAGTCCATCGCCTACACAGCCCATATCCACGGAAAGCACTTCTGTGACACCTTGGGGAATAGAAGCGGCGCCGCCGTGTCCGACCTCTTCGTAAACCGTAAAGTGCTGATAGAGTTTCCGTTCTGTGATAATGTTCTTTTCTTTCAGATAAGTAGCATAGCCAAGCAAAATAGCTGCACTGAGTTTATCGTCCAGGAAACGGCTTTTGATGTAGCCGCTATTGGTAATGGTTGTGCGGGGGTCAAAGGCTACAATGTCGCCGGTCATGATTCCAAGAGCCTGGGTATCTTCTTTGGTATTTACCTTTTCGTCCGGCACCACTTCTACGGTGTCAAAGGTTCGTCCTGTATCGTGGTATTTTCCGTTTACATGGACCGAGGCATCGCAGAGCTGACAGGTGCCTTCATAAACCTTTCCGGAACGGGTGATAATACGGCAGTTTTCCGCCTCTGCATTGTTGGCATTCATACCGCCAAGCGGAGTAAGAGACAGACGGCCGTTTGCTTTAATTTCACGAACCATGGCGCCAAGAGTATCCACGTGGGCTTCCAGAAAAACGGCGTTTTCGGCGTCCCTGCCACCAAGGTCTACCAAAACACCGCCTTTTACGGTTTTCTGAGGCTGATATCCCAAAGCCTGGTATTCCTTTATGAGATAGTCGGTGACTTCTTTGGTGTATCCCGTAGGGCTGTCAATGGACAGCAGAGCTTTTAAGTGTTTCATAATGATATCTGTATAAGTATTCATGTTCAAACCTCCTGCAATGTTGTAAGTCTATTGTAGATGGTTTCTTTCACCGCGTCAAGAAGAGGAAGAATTGTATTGACATTTTAAGGGGAATTTTGTAGTATAGTAACAATTTAGGGAAAGAGGAGGAAGGGACTATGCGATACTACAGAAAAATAGCAGGTGAAAAAGTATATTTATCCCCCATGAATTTAGATGATGCAGAACAGTATACCGAGTGGCTGAACCGGCGTGACGTGACGGACAATGTAGGCAATACAGATCTGATGATGACGCCGGAAGGGGAGCGGGCCTGGATTTCCCAGGAGAGAGACCAGTATCAGTTTGCTATTGTAGAGCAGAGTTCAAATCGGCTTTTGGGAAACTGTGGGATTCAGAATATCAACTGGAGGAGAAGAAGTGGGGAGATTGGTCTGTTTCTGGGAGAAGAGGAGAGTCGCGGAAAAGGATACGGACGTGAAGTACTGGAACTTTTGCAGGAATATGCTTTTGATGTGCTGAATTTGCACAGTCTGTCTCTTCGGGTGTACAGTTTCAATACCCGGGCCATAAAGTGCTACGAAAAAGCAGGATTTGCCCACTGCGGAAGGCTGCGGGAGGCTTATTATATTAATGGAACGTATCATGACATGCTTTTTATGGATATTTTAAAGGGTGAATGGCAAAAAAAACAAGAAAAGCGGTAGAAAAATTTGGATTTCCCATATATAATAGATTCGATACGGATATATTATAGCCAAGGAGGAATTCAAACCTATGTATGATATGAAAATTTCTGATTCAGTTGTATTTATTGGCGTAAACGACAAGACCATTGATCTATTTGAAAGCCAGTATAAGGTTCCCAAAGGAGTTTCTTATAACTCTTATGTAATTTTAGATGAAAAAGTAGCAGTTATGGATACCGTAGATAAAAGAGCAACAGACCCGTGGCTGGAAAACCTGGACAAGGCTCTGGGCGGACGCAGTGTGGACTATCTTGTGATTTCCCACCTGGAGCCGGATCACGCTTCCAACATTCAGCGTCTGGCAGAGAAGTATCCGGATATGAAGCTGGTAGGAAATGCCAAAATCTTCTCCATGCTGCCGCAGTTCTTTGACTTTGATTTTTCTGAGAGAAAAGTAGTGGTAAAAGAAGGCGATACGTTAAGCCTGGGAAGCCATACCCTGCAGTTCTTTATGGCGCCTATGGTACACTGGCCGGAAGTCATGGTGGAATATGAGCAGTCAGAAAAGATTCTCTTCTCTGCAGACGGCTTTGGAAAGTTTGGCACATTGGACGAAGAAGAGGACTGGACGGATGAAGCCAGAAGATATTTTATCAATATTGTAGGAAAATACGGTGTACAGGTACAGAACTTATTAAAGAAAGCGGCAACTTTGGACATTCAGACTATCTGCCCGCTGCACGGACCGATTTTAAAAGAAAATCTGGGATTTTATATTGACAAATATCTGACTTGGAGCAGCTATGAACCGGAAGAAGACGGTGTTGTCATTGCGTATGCTTCTATTCACGGAAATACGGCAAAGGCAGCAGAAAAAATGGGAGAAATCTTCACAGGTAAGGGTGCAAAGGCAGTAAGACTGTTTGATTTATCAAGAGATGATATGTCAGAAGCTGTTTCCTGCGCATTCCGATATGACAAGCTGGTGGTTATGGCACCGACTTACGACGGCGCACTTTTCCCTGCCATGGAAGATTTCCTGTACCATCTGAAGGTGAAAACTTACAAAAAGAGAAAAGTGGGGATAGTGGAAAACGGTTCCTGGGCGCCTATGGCTGGTAAACTGATGAGAGCTTATCTGGAAGACATGAAAGACATGGAAATCTGTGAGCCGGTTGTTTCAATAAAATCTGTTATGAAGGAAGCAGATGTGCAGAATATGGAAACTCTGGCAGATGCACTTCTTGCTTAGTCACAGCCGGGGATACACAAAAGACAGGAGGGCTTTGTTATGAAGTGTCCGTTTTGCAATCAGGAGAATACAAGAGTCATTGATTCCAGACCTGTGCCGGATAATAATTCCATCCGCAGACGGCGTCAGTGTGATGAATGTGGAAAGCGTTTCACTACTTATGAAAAGATTGAGACCATTCCGCTTACGGTTATTAAGAAAGACCAGAGCAGAGAGCAATACGATCGTATGAAAATACAGGGCGGCATTATGAGAGCCTGCTACAAGAGACCAATTTCCGTGAAGACCATTGAAAATCTCATGGACGAAATTGAAACTGAGATTTTCAACAAAGAGGAAAAAGAAGTTCCAAGCACACTGATTGGGGAAATTGTTATGGACAAGCTCAAAGAATTGGATGCGGTGGCTTATGTTCGCTTTGCGTCTGTGTACAGAGAGTTCAAGGATATTGACACTTTTATGGATGAGCTGAAAAAAATGATGAAATAGAAGTTTGTGCAAAAAGTCTATTCATAAAAAAGATGACCGAGAAATGAGGGAAAGCGTGAGAAAAAAGATTCTCACGCTTTTTGGATATGAAATTTCCTGTGTATCCCAAAAGATACTTGCATTTTCCCTTTACCATGTATAAAATAACCTTGACAATTACATAATGAGAGAACTGATATGTAAAAAGGAGATAGTCATGAAAAAAGTAAAAAAGATA
>DXFK01000050.1 GCA_019114495.1 Candidatus Blautia stercoravium | reverse complement strand
AAGGAATAAGAGATATTATACAAACCTTTAAGGCACAGAACAGAGAGGATATTTTTGAGGAGATTTATGGGGAATTAAAGGGGATTATGTGCAATAATACAGGGAATCCCGAGTATGTTATGAAAGCATTTCGTACTTTTTCCAAGGCAGTGGAATCTTATAATCTCTCTGCCCAGGCAGTGCGAAGGCGGTGTTTTGAAATGGCGGCAACCGTTTATTTTGTCTACAGAGGAGAGCACAGGGAGGCAGAAAACGGCAGAATGGATGCCTTGTCCCAAAGTCTTGTCTCTGCCTCCAGAGAAGAAGCCTGTGAAATTACAGAAATGTTTTTAACGGCACTTTTGGGCAGGGAAGAGGAAAGCGTACATGAAATAGTTGCAAAAGCTAAATATTACATTTCGGAACATCTTACGGAGGAACTTACAGTATCAGAGATTGCGGCTTCTTTGTATATTACACCTAATTATTTTTCCAGGCTGTTTAAGCGAATTACAAAGGAAGGATGTAATGAATATATTGTTAGAAAGCGTATTGAAAAGGCAAAGTCACTTTTAGAAAGTACCAGCTTAAAAACAGGGAAAATTGCTATGATGGTAGGATATAGGGATACCAATTATTTTTCTCTGGCATTTAAGAAGCATACAGGAAAATCTCCTACAAAATACAGAGAGGATATTCAGGGAGGAGGAGAGAATTAAGGAAGAAGGGTAAAAAAAGCAATATTTGGGCAATCAATAGCATTTATAGTGGTGAAAAATTCAGAAAAAGTAGTAAAATAACAGTTAAGACTATGAGAGACCGGAGGAAACGAAATGAAAACGCATAGAAAAGAAAGAGCACAGGCAAGAGAAAAAGCGAAAAAGTTAGTGGCTCAGATGACTCTTATGGAAAAAGCGGCACAGCTTCGTTATGATGCAGCGCCAGTGGAAAGACTGGGAGTTCCTACCTACAATTATTGGAATGAAGCCTTGCACGGAGTGGCAAGAGCCGGAGTGGCAACCATGTTTCCGCAGGCCATTGGAATGGCGGCAGCCTTTGATGAAGAAGCAATGAAGAATGTAGGCGATATTATTGCTACAGAGGGAAGGGCAAAGTATAACGAGTATTCCAGACATAATGACCGGGATATTTATAAGGGGCTGACCTTCTGGTCTCCTAATGTAAATATTTTCCGTGACCCCAGATGGGGAAGAGGACATGAAACCTATGGAGAAGACCCGTACCTAACCTCTCGTCTGGGCGTACGGTTTGTAGAAGGTATTCAGGGAGATGGTCCCGTGATGAAGGCAGCGGCCTGCGCTAAGCACTATGCTGTACACAGTGGCCCAGAGGCTATCCGCCATGAATTTAATGCAGAGTGCAGCATGAAGGATATGTGGGAAACGTATCTTCCTGCTTTTGAAGCCCTGGTAACAGAAGCAGATGTGGAAGCGGTCATGGGCGCATATAACCGTACTAATGGGGAGCCATGCTGCGGACATAAATATCTTATGGAAGATGTGTTGAGAGACAAATGGAAGTTTGACGGACATTTTACCTCAGACTGTTGGGCGATTAAGGATTTTCATGAGTTTCATAAGATTACGAAAAATGCCAGAGAATCAGCAGCGCTCGCATTGAAATGCGGCTGTGATGTAAACTGTGGAAATACATATTTGCATTTGTTGGGTGCTGTAGAAGAAGGGCTTATTACAGAAGAAGAAATCACCATTGCAGCAGAACGTCTTATGACAACCAGATACCTGCTGGGATTGTTTGAAGGAAGTGAATATGACGATATTCCTTATGAAGTGATAGAGTGTAAAGAACATGTAAAAGCGGCTTTGGATATGGCAAGAAAAGGCAGTGTACTTTTGAAAAATGATGGCGTCCTGCCTTTGGATAAGTCAAAGATTAATACTGTTGGGGTTATAGGTCCTAACGCAAATAGCCGTGCAACTTTGATTGGCAATTATCATGGAACTTCGTCTCGTTATATTACGGTTTTAGAGGGGATTCAGGATGAAGTGGGAGAAGATGTAAGGGTACTGTATTCTGAGGGCTGCCAGCTTGCAAAGGACAGAACGGAAAATCTGGCATGGCCACAGGACAGAATCTCTGAGGCAGTGATTACAGCGGAACACAGTGATGTGGTAATCCTTTGTGTAGGGCTGGATGAAACGTTGGAAGGAGAAGAAGGGGATACCGGAAACAGCGATGCTTCTGGAGATAAGAAAGACCTTCATCTTCCTAAAGTACAGGAAGAATTGATAGAGAAAGTGACTGCGGTAGGAAAGCCTACCATTGTTGTGCTCATGGCCGGAAGTGCCATTGATTTGAATTATGCACAGGAAAACTGCAATGGTATTCTTCTGGCGTGGTATCCGGGAGCCAGAGGCGGAAAGGCTGTGGCAGATTTGTTGTTTGGAAAGGTTTCTCCATCTGGAAAACTGCCGGTAACTTTCTATAAGAACCTGGAAGGGATGCCGGAATTTACGGATTACTCCATGAAAAACCGTACTTACCGCTATATGGAAGGCGAAGCCTTATATCCATTTGGATATGGACTGACGTATGGAGATGTGTGGGTAACTGCAGCAAAGATTTTACATCCTGTGACAAAAGAAAGTAATATAGAAGTACAAGTGACTGTGGAAAACAAAGGAAACACTGACACAGAGGAAGTTGTACAGGTTTATATAAAGGATATAGACTCACCTCTGGCTGTTAGAAATCATAATCTCTGTGCATTCCGCAGAGTCTCCCTAAAGGCGGGACAAAGTAAGACACTGGTACTGACGGTAGAAAACCGTGCCATGGAAGTAGTGGATGAACAGGGAAACCGCTATATTGACAGCAGAAACTTCAAGTTATATGTGGGAGTTTCACAACCAGATAAGCGGAGCCAAATGCTCACAGGGAAGAAAGCGGTAGAATTAGACGTGACACTTGGATAAAGAAAGAACACACTTTTCTATATGGAATTAAAAAGAAAATCGTGTTATCATGCAGGGCAGAACAAATAGAAGTTCTGCCCTGTATTTATGAAGGCAGAATTTGGGAAAGGACGGAAAGAAGGATGAAGAGGCGAAAAATACAACCATTATGTGTATGTTTGGGGGTTTGTATGATAAGTATTATTTTGCCCGGCTGTAAAAAAGAGTTAAATGAAAAAGAACCTGTTCTCAAGGAAATGGAACATCCATCTTTTATACCGGACGGAATCAGAAAATTCATACTGACAGAAAAAGGAGAAGAAGTTTTCTGTCTGTCCAAAGAACCCGCAGATTATAAAATGGAGTTTGATTATTGGGAAATTATAAACCCATATGAAGAGGTTATGACAGTCAATACAGAGGAAATGTACCGATTATTTGAGACATTGTCTGAACTGGATTTTACAACAGGAGAGGCAGCAGAAGGATTGGAAACAGGAATTGAAAATTCGGATACGGGATTTCTGCTGGAATTTGTAAATACAGAGGATACAGAAGTAGCGAAGAATACAGAAAAGGCCGATTCTAAAGCAGAAGTCCTGTTTGGAAATACAGATGGAGAAGGTAATGTCTTTGCGGCGCTGAAGGGAAAGGAAGAACTGGTATACAGGATTCCACAGGAAATTGTTCAGGGGTTTTATGAAATAGAGGCTTTTGACTATATTTTAAAAATTCCGGCGCTTGTGGATATTCAAACTGTATCCGAGGTGGAGATAAAGGTAGAAAATCAGACCTGGAAGCTGCAGCCGGATGTGGAGAAAGGTATCTATAAATGCAATAAAGAAAAGGTTGAAAAGGATGATTTTACAGAGTTGTACCAAGCATTGTCTTCAGTGATACTAAGAGAAGAAATGACGGAGCCGACCACTGCAGTGAATGAGGAAGTTCTGAAAGTAGTGTATCACAGAAATATGGAGGATGCGCCTGAAATAGAGGTACGGTATTTTACATGGAATGAACAATACGATTATGTGGAGATAAATGAAAACTGTCGATTTTTGGTGGAAAAGACATCTGTAGATTCTCTCATTTCACAAATTCAATCAGCCTTCTGATTTTCCGTAAAACTTGCAAAAGATTGTACAACAGATAAAGCAGGACAGAGTCAACAGAAATTCTGCCCTGCTTTTTTCTGTTTTCATTTGTTTATGCGGGCATAAAATTTTATGTTCTAAAAGGGGAATTAGTTGACATGCTGTTTCAAGATAAAAAAATCTATTATAATTGGAAAAAGTAACTAAAGAAAAGACGCCTTTTTTAGAGGGAGCTTTTAAAGTCCATTGTATTTAAATGGTGAGATGTTAAAATATCCATATTTCGACAAAATATA
>DXFK01000049.1 GCA_019114495.1 Candidatus Blautia stercoravium | reverse complement strand
GAGTGCAAAGCATAGTCAAATTTATACTGAATTAAGTTCATTGACAAAGTCCGGTCTTGTTGATTATAAAATTGAAATTTCTGGAAATGTACTGGAAAAGAAACTATATTCTATTACTCCTGCAGGCAACGCAGAATTCAAAAGATGGGAAAATACCTGTTTCCCAAAAGCCTATCCTTCCAAAGATGAATTCCGGTTGCAATTGTTTTTTTCCGACTGTGTTTCTCCTGAACATCGGTTGAATCTTTTAAAGAAGCAACTAAAATATTATAAAAAACGTCTTTCTCACTTTCAGGAGAATCTCCAAAAATTTAATATTATACCACCTACTGATGAATCTGAGTTCAGTGACTATTTGGTGCTTCTCGGAGCAATGATGCGTGAGGAAGCAAATTGTAAATGGATTGAAACTTCTATTCGTTTATGCGAAGAAAAGCACCCCTCATGATTTTAGCTGTTCTCTTCATAAGAAGGCTCCGTTCCAAATAAAACTTGTTTATTTGGAACGGAGCACATTTCATATTTTTACAAAATAATCTTTCTCGGACACGTCTTCTTGCAGATACCGCAGTTGACACATTTCTCAGAATCAATATGCGCCACATTATCCACCACGGTAATGGCATTTTTCGGACATTCCTTCTCGCATTTCTTACAGCCGATACATCCCACCTGACAGGCGCTCATCACTGCTTTTCCCTTATCCTTGGAATTACAGGACACCGCCTGCTTCTGCTTATAAGGAATCAGCTCAATGAGTTTCTTCGGACACTCTGCCACACATTTGCCGCAAGCCTTACATTTCTCTTTGTCTACTACAGCAATGCCGTTAACAATGTGAATAGCGTCAAATCCGCAGGCCTTCACACAAGAGCCATAGCCCAGACAGCCGTAAGAACAGGTTTTGGAACTGCCGTTCTGCATGAGAGCAGCCATTTTACAATTCTGCACTCCTGTGTAGTCATAACTCTGTCCTGCTTTTTCGCAGTCCCCTGCACATTTCACAAACGCGGTCATACGAACAGTCTCTCCCGCTTCCTGACCCATAATGGCCGCTATCTTTTCTGCCGCGGCAGGACCGCCTACTGGACAGGCATTTACAGGCGCCTCACCTTTTGCAATGGCTGCCGCCAGACCATCACAGCCCGGATATCCACAGCCGCCGCAGTTATTGCCCGGCAGTTCTTCTCTGACCTGAATTTCTTTTTCGTTTACTTCCACTTCAAATTTCTTTCCGGCAACTCCCAGGAAAAGTCCAATAAAGAGACCTACGCCGCCTACCAGGACTGCCGCAATGATAATACCTGTTATCATAGTCTATGCCTCCTTAAATAATTCCTGAAAAACCGAAAAACGCAATGGCCATTAAGCCTGCTGTCAAAAGCACCATAGGAAATCCCTGAAAATATTTCGGGACATCATTATATTCCATTTTTTCGCGAAGACCTGCCATCAGCACAATAGAAATAGTAAAGCCAAGAGCTGTGGCAAATCCGTTAACAGTTCCCTGCAGTACATTGTAAGATTTCTGCACATTGATAACGGCAACACCCAGTACTGCACAGTTGGTAGTAATCAGAGGAAGGTACACACCCAGACTCTCATACAAAGCCGGCATGGATTTCTTCAAAAACATTTCCACAAATTGTACCAGGGCTGCAATAACCAGAATAAATACAATAGTCTGCATATACTCCATATTCAGCGGAGTCAGAAGAAACTGATAAATCAAACTGGTTACCAGTGAAGACAGAGTGATAACGAAAATAACTGCGCCGCCCATGCCTGCTGCTGTCTCAATCTTCTTAGAAACTCCGAAGAAAGGACAAAGTCCGAGGAACTGGCTCAGAACAACGTTGTTTACCACGGCTGCTCCTACTGCTATAATAAGTAATTCTTTCATGTTCTGTCCCCCTTACTTTTTCACCGTATTGTCATAAAATTTTCCGCTACAGCCTTCATTTCCGCAGGAAGCACAGCCGCCTTCCATGCAGTGTACCGGTTTCTGTTCTTCTTTTGGCTTTTTATCCTGCAGCTTTGCACGGATAGCTGCCAGAAAAGCCAGTACAAAAAAGGCACCCGGCGCTAAAATGAAAATCGTAGCCGGTTCATACACAGAAGGCATTACCTGAAATCCGAATACGGTTCCTGCACCAATAAGCTCACGAAATGCTGCCAGAATGGTAATGGAAAGAGTAAATCCCAGTCCCATACCGATACCGTCGAAGATAGAGGATACCGGACCGTTTTTAGAAGCATAGGATTCTGCTCTTCCCAGAATAATACAGTTTACTACAATCAGAGGAATGTAAATTCCCAGAGCGTCATAAAGCGCCGGAATAAATCCCTGCAGCAGAAGCTGCACCATGGTTACGAAGGACGCAACAATGACGATATAAGCCGGCATACGCACCTTGTCGGGAATCACATTTCTAAGGAGTGAAATAAACAAGTTGGACAGAGCCAGAACCACCGTAGTCGTCAGCCCCATACCGATACCGTTTATAGCTGCTGTGGTAACGGCCAGTGTCGGACACATACCCAGCACCAGAACGAAAGTCGGGTTTTCTTTGATGATACCATTATAAAGACGTTCACCAGGTGAATTTGCTTTCATCTTATTTTCCCTCCTTTACATATTCAAAGGCACAAAGCCCTGCATTGACGCCGCCTGTTATGGCTTTTGACGTAATGGTAGCGCCGCTGATGGCATTGATTTCATTGTCAGACGCTGCACCTGACTTTGTCACCTCAAAAGCTTCCACCTGCTTGCCTGCAAACTGTCCCTTAAACTCATCTTTTGTTGCATTCATACCAAGACCTGCCGTCTCGTTAATATCCAAAATGGAAATTCCGTTTAAGGTACCGTCCAGTTTTACGCCCATGGAAAAGCTGATATCACCGCCATATCCTTCCGAAGTTGTCATATTCAGCGCATAGCCAATGGTTTCCCCGGAAGCATCCTTGGCCTCCATCACTTCATTAACCGTCTGCGCCTCAAAACCGTTTTCTGCCAGATAAGCAGCCAGATCCGCATCGTCTGCCTCCACGCATACCTCAAAGGAATCCGCGTCTTCAAACACGGCCTTGTAAGCCTCCTGTTTTTCCTTTTCAGCCTGCTGGGCAATGGGTTCTTTTGTCACCTCATATACCATACCCAAAAGACCGCCCGCTACCAGAGTAATCAGTGTCAGTATCAGGGTATCTTTTATAATTGTATTCTTTTTCATGCTTTTTTACCTCCCATTCCGAAGGCTGCCGGCATTGTAAAACGTTCAATCAGCGGCACTAACAGGTTGCAGAAGATAATAGCATAGGAAACCCCTTCCGCAGAACCGCCGAAAATACGGAAAAGTCCTGTGAAAATACCAAGACACACGCCATATACCAGCTGTCCCTTCTTTGTAATCGGAGTGGTCACATAATCCGTTGCCATAAACCAGGCTCCCAACATCAGGCCGCCGCCGAACAGGTGGCACAGCAGATAGTTCAAATCCAGGCCATGGCCGCCGAACAGCAGTACAAATACCGCAAAGGTACCAATATAAGTCAGCGGAATCCGCAAATCAATGATACCTCTTGCCAGAAGAATCGCTGCACCGATTAAAATAGCAAATGCAGAAGTCTCTCCAATGGTTCCCTGTATATTACCAAAGAACAGGCTTACCCAATCTACACTTTCTCCTGCTTTTAAGGCGGCAAGAGGTGTAGCGCCGGATACGGTATCCACAATGTTTCCCCATGCATTATCCGGCACAGTAAAGTCTGTCATTCTTCCTGTAAAGGAAATCAGAAGGAAACATCTGGCTGCCAGAGCCGGGTTCATAAAGTTCTGTCCCAGACCGCCAAACAGCTGTTTTACAATAAGAATGGCAAACACACCGCCAATAACGGGAATCCACCAGGGAGCCTTCGGCGGCAGATTAAGTGCCAGCAAAAGTCCGGTAACGGCTGCACTACAGTCCCTGATCGTCAATTTCTTATGTACGATTTTTTCATAGATTGCTTCTGTTACCACGCATACAGCAATGGAAATCAGAATCAGCAAAAGCGCGTGGGGTCCAAAATTATAAACACCCACCAGCGCTGTAGGCATCAATGCCAGAAGTACCGTAAGCATAATGCTGCCGGTATCCACCTTCGACCTTACATGAGGGGAAGATGAGACATGTAATAAGTCACTCATGATTTTCTCCTCCTATTTCGGTTTTCTGCGGTTAGCCAGAACCATTTTTCTCATAGAACGCATAGACTGGGTCAGCGGGCGTTTTGCCGGACAGACAAAGCTGCAGCAGCCGCACTCCACACATTCCATACCATGATATTTTACAAACATATCATCCCGGCCGTTCTCCGAATACGTTGCCAGTCTGGAGGGCACCAGTCTGGCCGGACAGGCCGTGACACATCTGCCGCAGTTGATACATGCGGCAGGTTCCTGGGCAGAAACCTCATCTTTTGTCATGCACAGCAGCGCAGAAGAAGTCTTTACTACCGGCACATGATAATCAAACATAGCAAATCCCATCATAGGACCGCCGGAAATTATTTTTTCCGCAGGCTGCTTCAAACCTCCTGCCGCTTCCAGAAGCTCCGCAAAAGACGTACCTGTGCGGACCTTTAAATTGCAGGGTTCTGCTACGGCATCTCCTGTAATGGTAACAATACGGTCCATAACCGGTTCGCCTTTCATAACAGCCCGGTATACCGCGCATACGGTATCCACATTGTCTACCACACAGCCTGCGTCTGCCGGAAGCATGGAAGAATTAATTTCTCTGCCGCTGACTGCCGCAATGAGACAGCGCTCTGCGCCCTGAGGATATTTGGTCTTTAAGGTGCTGACCTCAATTCTCGGCTCATCTTTCACCAGCTCGCTGATTTTTGCAATACAGTCCGGCTTGTTGTCTTCAATGCAAATATAGCCTTTGGCGTTGTCAAAGAGTTTCAGAATACATTTCAAACCATTGATAATCCATTCCGGCTGTTCCAGCATACGGCGGTAATCAGAAGTCAGATAAGGTTCACACTCTGCACCGTTTACCAGTACATATTCAATCTTATCCGGCTCTTTTGGAGAAAGCTTTACATGGGTAGGAAAACCCGCTCCTCCCATACCTACTACGCCGCCCTCTTTGATTCTGGCTACAATTTCCTCTTTCGTGAGACTTTCCAGAGACTGTGCCGGCTGAAACTCTGCAGTTTGATACTTTTCGTCATTTTCAATGACAATCGCATCTACCATAGCGCCTACATTATTTCTGACTTTCTTTATTTCTTTCACAGTTCCTGACACAGATGCGTGAACAGGTGCAGAAGCGAAGCCTCCCATTTCTGCAATTTTCTGACCTGCCAGAACGTACTCCCCTTTTTTCACAATAGGCTGTGCCGGAGCACCGATGTGCTGCGAAAGCGGATATACCAGTTCTTTCCCGGGCAGAAATTCCCGGACAGGCTTTTCTTTGGACAGTTCTTTTCCATCGTAAGGGTGAACGCCACCCCTAAAGGTTAAAAACGCCATAATTTGTCCCTCCTTTATCTATCGATAACCAGATGTTTCTGATTATACTCCTGCTATTCGTCTGTCTTTTTTTTCTGATGCTTTTCTCTGTAAGTTCTGAACTGGTTTTTCAGTTCAGGATACGCGCAGACCATACGTTTCCTGATACAACTCTGTTTTTTGCGGATATCGGTATATTTTTTCACATATTCGTCCAGACGCTGTTCCAATTCCCGTTTTTTCTCCATATAACTCTCTGCATCCAACAGGCGTCTGTCCTGTACCAGATTCTCAAACCGTTCCAGAATTTCCTGCTTTCTGCCGGACAGCCATTCCAGAGAATCCTGTAACCGCCGGTAATTTCTGACAGACTCCAGCTTCTCCCGAATCTCCTCTTTCGTCTCATAGACTCTGGTGCCCTGCAAATACACAGTAAGGTCTTCCAGCATATCCTCCACTTTGGCAAAAGCCTTGCTCAGACCAAACGCAGCTGCTGCCGATGAAGTAAAGTCCACAAGATACAAAAGAATCACAACGAAAAGTACAATTTTCCCCACAGACTGCGGATACAGCCCGGTCAGCCAGGACACAAACGGATGAAGTACCTGGAACAGCAAAACGGTAAATACACCCCAACCCAAGGAAGCCCCAACACAAATGTACCCATGAAAATTAAACTTCTGCTTACTGTAATCCCACCATCTGGTATGGAAAATTTTCTCCATCAGCCAGCCGGTTACCAGTTCCAGAAGTGTGGCCGTCAAAACCCCGCCCACATAGAGAATCAGAAGATTCCCGTCAAAAGGCTTCAAAATCAGATATACACTGACCGCACCCGCGCCATAAATGGTACACAGTGGGCCATTTATAAATCCTCTGTTTACGGGTTTTCCTTGTTTCACAGATACATAGACGGATTCCCATACCCAGCCTAAAAAACTGTAGATAAAAAACCAACTTATGATATAATATAGAGATATCCCTGCTATTGTAATATTCATGTTTTTCTCCTTCGTTATATAATATAACATTTTTTTACGAAAATCACTAGAATTTTTTAGTGATTTTTCGTACTATTTCAAGAACAATCGAAAGGATTTTGTTAAAATGATAACAAATAAACAAATTATCTATACATTATCACCAGGGCTAAAATTCGGATTTTTTTCACCTGATTCTAATCCTTCGGATTTTCTGTTTTTCGATATTGAAACTACAGGGCTGAGTCCCAAAAACAGCCGTGTTTTTCTCATAGGCCTTCTCTTCCAAAGAGAAGGCGCCACGGACTTTGAACTCTGCCAGCTTCTGTCAGAGCACAGCGATGATACATCAGAACGCCTGCTTTTAAAGGAATTCTGCCGCATAGCTGCCTCTAAAAAATATCTGGTACACTTTAACGGAGCTTCCTTTGATGTCCCCTTTCTGGCCAACCGCTGCAAAGCTTTGGATATTCCTCAGACTTTCTCCGAAATGCCTCAGATAGATTTATACAGGGAACTCCTCCGCATGCCCTGTTTTTTTCGGCAAATGCCCGGCCACAGACAAAAAGACTTTGAAAATCTGGTCTCTTATCCCAGAGAAGACCAGTTATCCGGTAAAGAAATGATAAAAATTTATCAAAACTATGTAAAGTCTGCTGATATACAGAGCCGGAAGCTTCTTCTGCTGCACAACAGCGATGACATCAAAGGTATGGCAGCTCTTCTGTCCCTGGGTGGGCTGCGCCAGCTTTTAAACCGGGAATACACCATAGAAAAAGCCGAAGAACTCACGGAAAACAGCCTGGAAGGTATTCCTCTTCGGAAACTTCTGTTTACTCTTTCCATGAAACATTCAGTGTGCGCTGCTCTTTCTGCAGATTTGCCCTTTTGTTACATTACTGTATTAAATGCTACAGTCAAAATAAAAATGCCTCTCTACCAAGGCACCCTGAAATATTTCTACCCGGATTATCAAAACTATTATTATCTTCCCTATGAAGATGAGGCGATACACAAAAGCGTGGCTCTGTATCTGGACAAAAGTCGGCGGCAAAAAGCAAAGGCCCACAATTGCTGTAAAAAAGTATCCGGCTGCTTTGTTTATGCTCCCGGATCTCCGGACCTTCCTCTTCTACAGGAGGACTATCATGCCAAAGAAAAATATGCGCTGTGGCCCTTTGAAAACTCTTCCCAGGAAACACTTCTTTCTTATGTCCATGGAATTTTAAAAACAGCCATCACTAAAAAGTGAGGGCTGTTTTTAATAAAAAAGATTTTTGATTATTCTTCTACCGTCTCTTCTGTTTCGTCCTGAACTGGCTCAAGAACTTTCATGCTAAGGCTGATTTTCTTTTCTTCCTCGTTGAAATCAACAACTTTTGCAGAAACAACCTGACCCACTTTTAATACATCAGATGGTTTTTCTACATGTACCCTGGAAATCTGAGAAACATGAAGCAGAGCGTCTACACCTGGCTCTAATTCAATAAATGCTCCAAAATCTGTCATACGGGCAATTTTGCCTTCTACAACATTTCCTACTGCATATTTTTCAGCTGCATGCAGCCATGGATTCTGGTCTTCAAATTTCAGGCTTAATGCAATCTTGTCACCGTTGATTTCTTTAATCAGGACAGTAATCTTATCCCCTGCTTTGAACACTTTTTTCGGGTTTTCTACTCTGCCCCATGACATTTCAGAAATGTGGAGAAGACCATCAGCGCCGCCAAGGTCAATAAATGCACCGAAGTCTGTAACGTTTTTGATAGTTCCTTCTACAACATCCCCTGCATGGATCTTCTCGAAAAGTTCT